>NZ_JBHTJT010000047.1:0-8097 GCF_042676185.1 Tropicimonas aquimaris
GTTCGCCATTCTCTGTCCTCCGTTTCCTAAACATAACGGTGGACCAGTTCAGATGGGGCACTCCACAGTAAAGCGTACCGGTGCACATGGCACACGGCTCGCCGGTCGAGACGAGCGTGCACGTCCAGAGAAACTCGGGCGAAAACTCGACCGCGGCTCGCCGCGCAAGCTCGGTTTCAGCGTGATGCATCGTGTCGATATTGCCCTGGCGCATAAGCACCGTGTTGTCGGGGCCAACCAGTACCGCGCCGAACGGATGATGACCGTGCGCTGCGGCGCTCCTGGCAACGGCATTGGCGGCGAGAATGTGGGCAATCATCTGGTCGCGGGTCATGTGGAGCAGCCTACCCTGTTTGTGATGGCAACAAAAAATGCGAACGCTGCTGTTTCGGAGATTACCACGACGAATCCTCTCCGAAAATCGGGAAGACTGACCCGCCAGCAGGTTGGCGTTGTCCGTCGACCTGACCATGGCGAAAGTCAACAACAACGTCTGGTTCTCGCCACCTTGTCGAATGTCGAGTTCAAAATGCGGTTCAAGCTGTACTCGCAGCGAACCTCAGGAATGTCGGCAAGGGCGCCGGGTTGGACACGACAAGCGCCTAAACTGACGCGTTGGTCGGCTGACTGCGCATCGGCGACTTTCGGTTGATTTCGGGCCGATGTCCGGGATCCGGTCGATCCTGTCATTTTCCCGAGTCTGGGCCAGTGGGCACCTCAACTCGTGGGATTTGCGGTTTTGCCAAAACCTCATAGACTTTGAGCGCATAGACCCGCCGTATCGGTGATGGTGTACCAATGCGCCAGGTTCTGCCTGAGGCACTTCTGTCTGAGGGATTGGAGATGGTGATTGACAGATCGCTTGTCACCCAATTGGACGCAAGCGTTATGGACTATTGGGGGACCTATGCGTTGTCCGGCGGAGGGCGGCACGAGAGGCTGGGCGATGCCCTGTTCATGCGGACAGCGATACCTCACTGCCTGTTCAACAGCGTAATCCTTTCGGGCTACGACCCTGCGACGGTCGAGGCGGCTCTTAAGCTCGCGGAGGACTGCGCGAACTCGGACGGCGTACCGGTTCTTTGGCGCATAGGCCCGTTGGCGGACAGCGCAGAACTGCGTGCGCATCTCGAAAAAGCGGGCCTTCAACCGACCGACCCCCAGCCGGCCATGCTCGTGGACTTGTCCGATCTTCCTCACCACACGCAGATCGATGGGATGGTTATCGCGATGGCCAATGGCACGGAGGAACGCCGCGAGTGGGGACGACTGACCATCGCGGCCTTTGAAATGGAAGACAGCCTCGGTGTGGCGATGGGGACCTGCGAGGCCACGATCCCGGTTGAGCATTATGAAGATCAGCCCCGCTTCACGGCCTATCTCGACGGAGAGCCAGTTGCAGTCAGTTCGCTGGTCATGACCAACGGTCTCGCCGGCGTGTACGCAGTCGCCACACTTCCGAACGCGAGGAAGCGCGGCATTGGCACGGCGATGACACTTCACGCGATGGCCGAGGGCATGCGGCGCGGCGCGAGACTGGCAACATTGCAGGCCACCACCATGGGACGTCCGATCTACGAGAAGATCGGCTTCCGGAAGGTTTTCGATTACCAAACCTACCTCCAGCACTGAAGCCCGGGCTTGTCCGGCCTCCGATCTGGATCTGTCACCGTCTCCCTTTCCACGACATGGCGCTGACGTCCCAAATGGGCTTTGATCAGCCATGCGATCGAAACCGACGATTGATGGCGAGGTTTGGCAGACTTTTTATTCAAACCAGCCCGGCGACGGCCGGAACGCCATCTAAGCCTGCCACAGCTACCTGCGGACGGTCGGCAACTTCAAACAACCGGCGAAGACGCGAACGAAGCAGACCTCCCCGAGGACCGACTTTCGATACATCCGGCAGCGTGCCGGTTTCTACTTGCTCGTGCTCCTTGCCAGATCGACCAGATTTGCACGGGTGCCTCTAATACCGGATTGACGCAAAGTAAGATAGCCTCACACTGGCTCCACATCATTTGGGGGGAATACTATGCGATTGTTTTCAGCAGCGGCAGTCGTTGCCACGGGATCTCTGATCGGTTCAATTGCGGCAGCGCAGGAAGTGGTTTGGATGCTGGAAGGTCTCGAGGCACCCGAAAGCGCTCTTTTTGATGAGGCGCGCAACACGCTGTATGTCTCCAACGTCAACGGCGAGCCGACGGGAAAGGACGGCAACGGATACATCTCGCGTGTGAGTCCCGATGGACAAATGCTGGAAGCCCAATGGGTCACTGGCATGGACGCTCCCAAGGGATTGGTGAGCGACGGCACCACTCTATATGTAAGCGATATTGACCGACTGGTGGCTATCGACATCGAGTCGGGTGAAATTGCGCAGACTTGGGCAGCAGAAGGCGCGATCTTTCTCAACGACACCGCGCTCGATGGGGCAGGCCGGGTCTTCGTCTCCGATATGATTGCTGACAAGATCCATGTTCTGGTCGACGGCGAGCTTTCCATTCTCGCGGAAGGCGAAACGCTGCAGCACCCCAATGGCCTGAACATGCGCGAGGGCAAACTGCTCGTGGCGCCTTGGGGCCTCGAATTGCAGGAAGACTTCACCACAAAGACTGGCGGGCATCTCATTACGGTGGATGTCGAAGACGGCAGCGTGAAGTCCTTGGGTTCCGGCGACCCCGTCGGCAACCTCGACGGGCTGGAACCAGATGGCAAGGGCAACTGGATTGTCTCGGACTGGATCGCCGGGGCAGTCTACCGCATCGCCGATGACGGGAAGTACGAGATGCTGCTTGACCTTGATATGGGCAGCGCTGACCTCGAATTCATTCCCGGCCAGTCTCTGTTGATCGTACCGATGATGCTCAGCAACTCGCTTGTTGCCTACCGGATCGAGTAGGCACTTTACTTCTGACAACCTCAGACGATGACTTGTCTGACACCTTCAGGTAAGGCGTGCGCGTCAGCCTTGGGGGCTCAGCGAAGTCGTCTGATCAAGACTACCGGATGACCACCTCAGCTACACCACTCCCCGGGGCATGACCGAATGGGACAATTCGATGCCAATGGGATTTGCGTGAAGCGATCCCCGAACTTAAGAGACGAATTCCTCGCACCGCTCATCGGATACTGAGATTCCGCTTTGTTCAGCGGCACCCGCCAACGTGTCGACAGATTCGGGTCCAAGATTTGCCACAGAACTCAGAGAGCTTTCTTGCCGCCGCCACACTTCCCTAACGGCAACCCAAACGGCGTGGCGGCTCGGGCATCGGTGAAGCTTGAGGAGCAAGCAGCGCCTGCCGGTTTTTTGAAAGGCAGGCGCAGATGGGTAAGCCAACCAGGGGTTCCAAAGGCAAGGATGTCCTCGACACGGACACTGGCACCATCCAACTTGCCGGCGGCCAGGGCGATGATCTCTACGTCGTCGACGACCCGGCCATCAAGATAGTCGAACGCAGAAACGGCGGTACGGATACTGTCGAAACGTCGGTGAGTTTCGAACTGCAGGATTGGGTGGAGAACCTGTCGCTCAGCGGTGCTGAAGCAATTTCCGGGACAGGAAATGACCTTGCCAATACGCTGACTGGCAATGATGCCGACAATGAGCTCTACGGGCTCGGCGGGAACGACGTCCTTGACGGCGGTGACGGAAATGACCTGCTGGACGGCGGAGATGGTTTCGATATTGCCATCTACGACCGCGATTTCAGCGACTACCTGATCGAAATTGGAACTGACGGGATCTACGTCAGTTCCTATGTCAACGGCGAGATCGTCGCGACAGACATTCTCGTAGACGTGGAAATGCTCGTATTCGCGGATCGGGAGGTGCTGATAGCGGAACTCCTTCCATCGAACCCCGTTCCGGATGACCCCGCGCCTCTTCCGGTTGCCGAGGATGACTTCGTATCTCTCGATGAGGACACCACGATCTCGATCGACGTCCTTGCCAATGACCAGGGCGACCAACTCTCGATTGCAGCCGTCGGCAGCGCTCAACTGGGCGAGGTTGCGATCGCTGCTGATGGGACGATCACGTACACGCCCATCCCAAATGCGAACGGAACGGACAGCTTTGAATACACGTTGACGGATGCCTTCGGAAACTCCTCTACCGGAACCATCCATCTCGAAATCACCCCTGTAAATGATGCCCCCCAGGCAATCGGCGACCAGTTCGAAGTCAATGGAGTAGGCGGTTTCATAAGCCCGAGCAGCCTTCTCGACAACGATCTCGATCCCGACGGCGAGCCATTGTCGATCGCGACATATGACGGCACCACCGCGAACGGCGGAACCGTAACGATCGATGAGAATGGAGTTTTCTCCTACCAGGCGCCCGCCGCCTATGACGCCGGCGCGCCCGCCTCGCAGAGCGACAGCTTCACCTACACCGTGACCGATGGGCATGGCGGCACCTCGACGGCAACGGTAAGCCTCACACTCATTGGCGAGCCGGACCTGAATGCCCCGGACGTGGAACACGCCCCCGACTACGTTCTGGATGCGCTGCTTGCCGAAGGCACGGGTGAGACCTCGCTGCGATGGAATGCGGATCAGCCCTTGGGCACCGGGACCACGATCGCCTACTGCTTCCTCGATGTCGTCCCTGGTTACTATAGCGCCTCGGCATCTGAGCGTGAGGGCTTCGAGCCCTTTACGGAACAACAGCGCAGCGTTGCCCTTGAGGCCCTCGAACAGATTTCTTCGTTCACCGACATAACCTTCGCGGAAGTGAGCGATCCGAGTCAGGCTCAACTCACCTTTGGCAACGCCGATCTCCCCGGAGGTGCAGGTTGGGCATATCTCCCCGGGAACTTGTCGGACATTTCCGGCGACATCTGGATTGACAGCACGGTTTCGTCAAACGCGGACCTGGAGCCCGGCGGGGACGGATACATGCGCATCTTCCACGAGATCGGACATGCTCTCGGACTGAAGCATCCACACGAGTCACCCGCGTTGCCCGACCCGGAAGATACGCGACAGTTCACGATGATGTCGTACATGGAACATGCCGGTACTGCCGGGGTCGAACCCAGCACATACATGGTCTACGACATCGCAGCACTGCAGTATCTCTACGGCGTCGGCGAGGACCGGTCCGGCGATGATACCTATTTGGTCAATGCCTCGAATGACGATGTCATGACGATCTGGGATGACGGCGGGCACGATACGATCGATGCAAGTTCTTCCGTTTCAGGGGTGACCCTCAATCTCGAAGCGGGGTCCTTCAGCACGGCAGGCAAGGCCTACGGCTGGTACCCGCTGTCGGACAACATCGGAATTGCCTACGGAACCCGTATAGAAGACGCCTTCGGAGGCGCGGGCGATGACGTGCTCCTCGGCAATGACGCCAATAACCGCCTCGCCGGGGGTCAGGGGAACGACAGCCTGACCGGTGGGGAAGGCGCAGACATCTATGCCTTTGGTGCCGGCTGGGGCGAGGACACGATTTCGGACTTCCAGGACGGCCTCGACATGCTCGACTTCACTGCCGCCGGTTGCGCCTTCACGGATCTCGAAATGACATCGACGACCAGAGGCGTCCTCCTGTCATTAGGGGACGACACCCTGCTTCTCGCCGGGATCACGACGGACCAGATAGACCAGGACGACTTCTGGATCGACGGAACGGCGAACGACCCGCTCGCGCTTCTGGCCTAGACCTGGCAGAACTGGACGGTCAATGCAGGAGCTGCGCTTCCTCGTCCGGCAGCAAATGCAACAGGTTGTCGAGCGAACGGTGCGAAAGCAGGTGGGCATAGATGAGCTCAAGGTCACCGCTCTGCATCAACCGGGTCAAGGCCTTGGCGCCAAGCGACTTCAGGCGCTCCCTGTCCACCGATCCGAAACCACTCGTTTTCGCGCGATGGCCATCGGGCTGGTTGAATGAAACCTCGCTGTCAGTGATGAGCCCCAGCTCGTCGAGGCGTCGGCAGAATGCCTGAGTCTCCTGGAAAGCCTTCTGCCAGCTCTTGGTAAAGCCGATCATGCGCTTCAAATACGGAGACTCACCCCCAGTGTCGTCGTACAAGCGTTCACCGTCTACTTCGCCACCGGAAAGTACAGATCCTTCGTCTATGCAAAGAGTATAGGTTTCACTCTCGGCGTCATGCGAAAAAACGAACGGATAACGGCGCAGAAATGCGGGCACATAGGACCCAAGCCACTTTCCGGCATCATCCAGAAACAGGTTTTCGTCACTGCGAAGCCCAAGCAAAGCACTGGCCGAGTATTGTTCCCCAGATCTGGCGAACACAATCGGGTACTCACGCGCCGCTATGGCGAATTCCACTATCGTTAATGGCACTGCGTTCACGTCTCGCGAGAAACCATAGTCGTCGCCTTGTTTGACAGACCACGATGCATGCCGCTCCTTGGACAATGGCATGGGTCTTTCATAGATGAGAGAGTGCTTAGTCATTAACTTCTCCAATATTTACAATTCAACCGCCACCGTAGATTGGTGCAGTCAGTCCACAAACTTCCTTCGAATGACGGGCGATCTGGTATCCGCCCGTCTCTCCCACTTCACGACCAGTCCTCAGAACAGGAACTCGTCGTTCGCAATGAGGCCATCGAGATCCAGTAGCGGCAGATCCCGTTTGCCAACTCCCAGGCTGTCGCCCATGTCATTGTGGTCGTAGCCGAGCACATGTCCGTACTCATGAGCCAGCACTGAAAGAAGGTCGACCTTGCCTTCCTCAACCCCATCCAGCGAAACCGACCAGCCATACCCGGCAGCATCATCATCGATGGTCACAACGGTTCCGTTGGTCTTGCCGAGAACATTATCACCGAGATCGTCGATACGGACATGGGCCTTCTCGAGCCTGGCGAGTTCTCTCTTGGTTAGGCCTTGGCCGTCCCAATAGTCGATCGCCGCGTCCATCACCCTTTCGAGTGATGCCACATCGAGAACTTCGCCACCCTCGGTAGGAGCGTCTTCGAGGGTAAGCTTGTTCTTCCCTTTCCCAGCCAGTTTCGGCGCAGCTTCGATTTGCCCGCCTTCGATCTCCACGCCCTCGTATTCGGTAACGAACGAATAGGTGCCAGTGTCCTTGTTCAGTTTCTGACCAACAAGAGAAGATGTTTCATATTTCGTGCTGACAACATAGAACACCTCGGCCCCGTCAATTGACGACACGGCATCTTTGTAGGTGATCGTGACATCGCCACCATCGAATTCAATGTCCGAGTTGTCCTTACGATCCCCAAGGGCATCGTCGAACAATTGGACTTGCTGTACCTCATCGCACTGGATTTCCCCGTCAAAGTTCGTGTCGGCAACCTGCCAGAGCTTCACGTCCTCTGGTACGAAGTCGAACTCTACGAAATCGCCGTTCTTTTCGCCTGGGGTCACATCCTGATTGATTGAAACCACCAGGTCTTCGCTGGCTTCCTCCACCTTCAGTGCTCCAGAAAGGCCGGTGTAGTAGAAGAACACCCCCGGATTTGCGGAAACGACGTCGCCCTTGGCACGGTAAGTGTATTGTATCTGACCATTCAGGTCGTCCCCGGGATCACCATCGTAGTAATCTTGGAAGCTCAACGCAGTGCCGGACAGATAATCGCACGCGAACGTTCCCGTGGGCGCGATAAGTCCGAAGTTCTGGATCAGCGGCTCCTCATGGTCGTCGTCGTCAGTGACGGCGCCACCGTCTGGATCATAGGCGGTTGCAACGGCGAAGTTTTCAAGAAGGAACTCGTCGTTTTTCGTGCCATCCGGAAGGTTCTCTGGATCCGGAACATCCGGCTCGTTTGTGAAGTTGCTGTCGATATCATATTGCGTGAGCGTGTAGGTCGCAGTGAAATTGGCGACCGACCCCACAGCGAGCACATCCACGTCGCCATCACCGTCGCCGTCACCGGCTACCGGCGTGATCTCGCCAAACAACGGGAACATGTCATCTTCGATGCTCACGTCGTATAGCGTCACGTTGCCAGTATTCGTGACTGCGAAGGTATAGCTCAATGTCTCTCCGACATCCGCGAAGCCATTGCCGTTTTCGTCGTTGAACACACCGTCCTTGAGAAGCTCCAAAGACGCCGTCGGCGTCAGCGTGATGTCCGCCGGATCGTCGTCGG
>NZ_JBHTJT010000048.1:0-27882 GCF_042676185.1 Tropicimonas aquimaris
GGCTCTCGGTCGGATCGAGATCCGTGTCGGCCGGAGGCGTGATTGCGATCGGGCCCGGCAGGTCAAAGCTGTCCTCGGTGATCGTCACACCCGTCACCGTCACGTTGCCGGTGTTGGTCACCTTGAAGGTGTAGTTCAGCTTGTCGCCCACGTTCAGGCCGTCACTGCCCACATCCTCGTAGCTGCCGTCCTTGAGAAGCTCCAGAGACGCGTTCTGTGCGACCGGAACGTAGGCAAAATCGGAGTCGTTTACCGGATTATCAAAGGGATCCAGGAAAGTTGCTTGCGCCAAGTTGTCGATACGGCCGTTGCCATCGCCGTTGCCGTCGATGTCAGCCTGCGTCAGCTCGTATGTTGCGGAGTAAATCCAGATCTCGTCCGGATCGAGTACACCGATGTTGCTGTTGTCACCGCTTACGTACACGGCATCAGTGGGCGCGTAAGCTTCGACCTGATCAGTGACGCTGGATTTGGTCATGGGCAGGTCGCCGGTATTGTCCACCGAGATTTGATAGGTGATGATCTCACCGGCAAGGTCCGCAACGCCCATTGAGCCGTCGCCGCCAACGTCTGTCACCGTTTTCGTCACGTCGATGGCCGCAATTGCTGCGGGCACCAACGTTTCTTCGATGTTGCTGTCGTTAGCTGGATTTATGTCGTCGGAGATCGTCGAAACTTCAACAAGGTTGGATAGCGTGCCACCGACAAAACCATCGTTAATATCCACGGTGACGGTAAAGAACTGTTCCTCGTCTGGCGCCAAGGCGCCGATGTCCCAGGTGACAACTCCTCCGGAATGTACGCCACCGCCGGTTGCGCTGACGAAAGTCACATTCGGGTCCAAGGTGTCCGTCACGACCACAGTGTTGGCTACAGCCGGCCCGGCGTTGCTAACCTTGACCGTGTAGGTAAATTCGCCTCGCAGTATAAGCGTATCACCGGTGGGATCGGGATCGTTCCCGGCTGTGATCGGCGTACCGCCGTCGGAGTCCGTCTTGACGACCGACACATCAACATCCGCTGTGAAGAAATCACTCGGCTTCAGCAGCGGCACCGTCTGATTGCCGGTCGAAATTGAATCGCCGTTCACGAGCTCGATTGTGCCACTGTTCGCAACGTTGATGGTCTGATCGCTCCCGGTTGCGGCGTCGATCAGTCGTGACTGGACGTTGCCGCCAATGCCGGCCGGAATAGTGTCGTCCAGAACGAGCCACGGCTCCAGAACGACCACATCGCCACTATCGAGGCCGCTGACGGTGAAGATGCCGACGATCTCGTTATTGATGAGGGACCAAGTGAAGGAATCGACCTTTGCATCGCCGCCCGGATCAAAATGGGCGCCATCGGACGTATCGATGAACGCCTCGATGACGCCGTAGCCGATGTCGTCAGCGCGTGCGTCGTAGCCGAAATCGCCGCCGTTCGTCGTGAGCGTGTTCCAACCGATGACAAACGTAATCACCCCATCTTCGGGCGCCGTGTCGCCGGAAACCGAGATCTTGGTTTCGAACGGCACAATCTGGCCAAGCGCCATGTCCTCCGGCGCAAGGCTTTCAACGCGGACATCGGACGTACCGTTATTGAAGTCTGCAAGGGGGATCAGTGCGCTGCCGTCACCGCGACCGCCAGTGATGTAGTCAGTGCCAGGTAGGCCCGGGAAAGGAATTGATGGAATGTAGATGGAAGGGTCAGCCGCGGCGAAGTTGAGTGAGTACGCGCCGCCGGCATCGGTAAATGTCGCAAGCGCCTCCGTTCCAACAAGGCTGTCATCCCCGCCGCCGACCGCGCCGTCGGCTCCCAGGTCGATCTCTTTTGCGGTCACGAGGAACAGTTCATTCAGCGAGTCCGGCTCGCGCACGTACCAGTTCGCCTCGATCGTGCCGTTGACCGTCTTGTCGAGGTCGCCGCCAATCACGTCGTCGTCGGTGTCCTCAATGCCGTCGATGCCCGCGTCCTCGATCCACCAGACGCCGTCCGTCACGTAAAACGGGTCGTGATCGGATTCGTAGCCGTTCGGGTTGGGCCCGTATCCGTCGTCTGCCGTGCCGTAGACGCCATCGACCCCGGCGTCGAGAATGTAGCTGCCGTCCGAGTTCGCTCCATCCAGGTGCTGCACCCGAAACGCGACAGTCCCACCCTCCTCGACGTTCCAGGCCGTGAGTGTCGCGGTCGAGCCTGGCGCGTAGTCATCCTTGTCCGTCGTTACCGAGAAGATGCCAGAGGCGATGATGTCGGCGATGGAATTGTAAACGGTCATGATTTTGCCCCCCCGAGCGACGGAATTAATCCGCGATGAAATTCATGAAACTTTGCGACTGCGATCTGGGCGCCTGCTTAAGGAGCAGGACGCGCGCGTCTGGTGCGACGCGGTGATTTGAGCTGGAGTCAGACGGAGTGCGGATGTTCCGGCTTGGCACACACACCAAGGGTGCTTGGGCATACAAGCATAGTGGAACATTCAGGTTGGCCATGCAAAGTGTCTTGATCGATTGGCCAAAATATCTGGATCTAAAGTCGAAACCGAAAACCGAACGCATGCCACCCTCCAGTGAACTGCGACAAACTCAATACCCGACATGCCACAACGCCGTACGGACTCATTCGAGACACAATTTTGCCATATTTTGCTCTCTGAATACGTTTTTGGCAACATATTTGTTCATCAGCCCCCTTATCGGCGTAATTTTTGTGCCCTCTCTGTCTCGGGGTGGGTGTGACCATGACGGCCGCCGACGCTGAAGCGAGGGCCGGACCGGGGCCTGACGGAAAGGCGTGGCTCTTGTTGATGCATTAACGCCAGGGGCTACTCTCGCCGGTAGTATGAGCCCGACCAATGGCTCAAGATCGACCGACGCGAGCCAGTTCGGCCAAATGGCCGAGCGAGATGCCGAAGGATACCGGTCTGCTAAACGAATACGTCGATCGACCAGAAAACGCGATCCCGAGGAGCGCCCTTCGACAAAGAAGTATCTGGAACAGAGCACGCAGAGAGTCCTGACTTAGCCCTGGGGGCACCTTGAACCCTGACTTCCCGTCGCGGGGATGCCCGCCAGCAAGATTGAAAGCCCGTCCCGGGTTCAGCGCAACTTTGAGAGGGCCGGCCACAGCATGCGGTCGTGGTTCTATTATTTTCAATACATTAGGTGAAAAATCGGCCACGGGTTTCGGCGTCGGAGGCCACAGACTTCCTGCCATTTCCAGCGCACCCTCGTAGACAGAAACCTGGCGCACTCAGACGCGTCTTGGTGAGACCGAACGAGACGAGCATGAAGAGACTGACGGAACAGCACCTGGCCGAGCGGTGGCAGATGTCGGTACGGACACTGCAGAACTGGCGCTGGATGGGGCGCGGCCCCCGGTACCTCAAGATCGGGGCGCGCGTGCTCTATCCGCTGGACGAGATCGAAGCCTATGAGGCGGGGCAGTTGCACGCGAACACCTCCGGGCCGGTCCGCGCGGGAGGTGCCTGATGCCAAAGAAACCGGACCCGCGCCGGATCAAGAAGCATCGGGTGTACACGGCCTTCGAGGCTGCCGAGGCCCTGTCCATTCACACGCAAACGGTTCTCCGGTGGATCAAGGCGGGCGCCCTCGAAGCCGACCGTTCGTGCCGGCCCTGGCTGATCGAAGGTCACGCGCTGAAGCAGTTCCTCGAAGTACGGCGTTCGGCAGGCAAGTGCCGCCTTCGGCTGGAACAGATCTTCTGCCTGCCCTGCCGGGCACCGAGAGTTCCGGATGGTCGGATGGCCGATTTCCAGTTGAAGACACCGACGACAGGCATGCTGACCGGCCTCTGCCCAGAGTGCGGGCGCCTCATTCACAAGCGGACGCGGCGCGGAGATCTGGATGAAATCCGGGCTCATCTCGACGTCACGATCCAGAAAGCTGAACCGAGAATAGTAGGGAGCGATGCAGCCTTCGGAAGAGTCACCTTCAGTCAGGAGGCCGCGGGCAATGCCAAGACGCAGGTCAGATAACCTCCGCATCAAGCGCCGGTACCTTGATTGGCAACGCCAGGCCAAGGGGCTTTCCGAAGCCTCCGTTGACAAGGCGGCTGCCGCCATCGATCGCTGGCTTGACTACACTGGCGGCTCTGATTTCCGGCGTTTTCACACGGAGAAGGCCGTGGGGTTCAAACGTCATCTGGAGCGGCCGAAATCGGGCTCTCACAGTCCAGTTTCAGATGCGACACGCGAGAGCATCCTCCGCGACCTTAAGGCATTCTTCCTTTGGCTCGCCGACCAACCCGGCTATCGGTCGAAAATCCGGCATGCCGATGCCCAGTGGTTCACCCCCGACAGACGGAGCGCGCGGGCAGCGCATCAAGGGCAGTGGAGGCCGCACCCGTCCCCGGAACAGGTCAGAGCCGCCATCCTTGCGATGCCAGACGATACACCCTTTCAGCGTCGCGACCGGTCTCTTCTGGCCTTTCTGTTCCTGACAGGTGCGCGCGAGACCGCGGCGATGACCGTCCGGCTGAGGCACATCGACCTTGCCAACCGATGCGTCCACTTCGACGGAAAGCTGGTTGAGACCAAGTTCGGAAAGCGCTTCTCCACCTTCTTCTTCCCGGTCGGCGCCGAGATCGAGCAAATCCTGTGCGACTGGGTTGGGGAACTCACGAATGGGCTTCTGTTCGGACCCTGCGATCCGCTCTTTCCGAAGACCGAAGTGCGACGCTCGCCCACAAGCGGGATCTTTCAACCCGTAGGGCTGATGCGAGAACCGTGGGCCTCGCCGGCACCGATCGTGAAGGCCCTTGGGAATGCCTTCGAGGCAATCGGGTTGCCCCGATTTTCTCCGCACCGGATTCGCAACACCCTCGTCGACCTGGCGAATTACCACTGTCAGACCCCGGAGGACTTCAAGTCATGGTCGCAAAATCTCGGGCATGACAACGTTCTGACCACGTTTCACAATTACGGGACGGTAGCGCCCGGGCGCCAGAAGGAAGTCATGGAGCGATTTCGTTCAGGATCGACCTGACGTGAATGGCTCAGAGCTCGCATCGCCGGATCGTCACCATCTCCGGGCGCAGGCGGTAGCCATGCCACGGGTGATTTTCGACCAGCGAAGCGAACTGCTCTCCAAGTCCATCCATCAAGCGTCTGCGCAACGCCTGGATGCGACGACGAACAGCGGATTCCTCCACGAGATCCCAATGGGATCGAAGCGTGGAGGCCTTGAGCGTCCTGAAGTCTTCCGGGGCAAGACCCTCGCCGAGGCTCTTGAGATGCGCCTCGGCAAGTGTCTCCATGGTCGAGAAAGCCGTGCGTTGGAGGATCAGCTTGCCATCGACCAGCGCGCGTTTCCGCTGCGCGTCGATCTCGATCAGGACCGGTTGAGTGTCCGGCTCGGCGGTTGGCTGTGGTCCAGTTTCGGGCTCCATATCCCCAGCCGCGTACAGCGCCATCAGAGAATCCGGGGCCACCGCGCCCTCATTTAGCGCACGCTCCATGACGGAGGTCACCGCACGTCCATGGCGGTTGAAAAGGTCCGCGATCCTCTGAAGTGAATTCCTTGCCTCCAGTCCGAGATGACCGATCGCTCGCGCAACTTCAGGCTGTCGACGCATCAGGTCAGTTGGCGATATCGACCTGTAGGCGCGCGCGTTCCGCACATAGGCCAGCGACAGTTCGCGATCCTCGCGAAGACGCGGTCCGGTCAGAAGATCCACGTCGTAGGCTTCAGACGGGTCGCAGGCTTCCAGGCCCGCGCCGAGGATGGCGAACCGCCGATCGATGCATTGCGAGCAACGCCCGCAATGTGGCTTCATCTTGCTGGTTGCTCGAACGTTGGCGCAGCTTCGGCTGTGCATGATCTGGTCGGCAAACCCAAGCTCCGAGATCCGTGTGACAACGTCCTTCTTGGTGCGCCAGAAGTAGGGGTTTGCGACGGTGACATCCTTGCCGATCAGTCGCGAGAACAACTGGCTGATCCCGGCGAGTGCCTGCGGATGGGTGCTGCGGGTCGCACGGGCGCCGACGAACTGCGCGAGTGGAGGCAAGTTGAGGCTAACGATCCCGTTCTCGTAGAAGTCCACGCGCCTCAGCCCGAAGCCATGCGCAACCGTGAGGCCAAGCGCCGCGAAGAGGAAGGATCGCGCACGGTGTGTTCGCTCTTTCAATCCCTGATCCAGCATCGTGGCATGTACCGAAAAATGACGTACCTGATTTCGGTTCGTGCGATCCCGCAGGGTCTGGGCGAGAAAACGTTGGACCTTCCCCATTGACGGGGCCGAATGATGACTGACCAGCGCCAGCGTCTTCTGCCGCTCGACCAGTGCTTCGACCGCGCCGGCAAGACTGTCCAGGCCGCCAGAGAACATCATGACTTCATCCGGCACCCACCCTTCGTTTCTCCCGAACTTGAACGGTATCGTCGCCTCGATGGGGCGACCGTCGTGCTCTCGAAAAGAGAAGGCGTAGGTGTCGTCCGATAGAAACCCGAGCGTCTTGCATAGCAGCTCGGACGTCTCGGCGTCCTGCCAATGGTCGAGGCAACGGACCGGGATCTCGAAGTGCAGATCCCGACGCCAGGCCGCACCCATCATCTCTGCTGCAGGGCCACCTCGCCGGATCGCCGAATCCGCCGCGTAGACAAAGGCGGCCACCTCCAGCAGATCGGCGAGGATGTCCGGCAATTCGCTCACCATCCTGCGGGTCAGTTGCGAGACCCGGAGTTCGGCAACGACGTCTGCCCCGTCTATGGAAAGAAGCAGTGCCTCCGGCCTTTTTCGACCTGTCGCCGTGCCGCAGATGACATGGTGCTCAGTCAAGTTCACGCCTTCGGGCGAGCTCCTTTCGGAGCTTTGTGAAGGCATAGGCGGAGAAGTTCGCGATCTTTTCCGGCGTCGGTCCGTCACCCTGCCAGACGTTCTTGCCGTACCAACCGGACGCAAACTCTCTTACGATGCCGGCCGCTTCCCAGGTGTGACGTTCCAGGACCCGATCGAAGGCCATCCGCGCGGCGTCGGTCGCGAACCGTCTGTCTTCTCCAGTGTGCCGGGCAAGTTCCCGGCTCAGATAGTATTGAAGCGTCCGATGGGTGAGCCCGGCAAAAAAGGCCCTCGCGAACTCGGCGAAATCGTTGCCGCCTGCCAGCTTGCCAAGGGCCGCCCGGATGTCCGCTGGACCCGCCGGGAACAACTGTGGCAAGCGCCGATCCAGTTCCGAAGCGACGGCACTGACGAACGTGGCACGTGCCATCTCGCCAAGATCGGTCGTCGCGGGCGTGTGGTCCAGTGCGTCCGAAAGCGCAGCAAGAAATGACACTGAATCATCCAGCGACCCGGATGCGATCCCTTGTTCCTCAAGGTATCTGTCGAATCCGGGCCCCCTTGCGGCCAATGGCAACTCGACCAGAAGCCTGGCCGCAGCCAGAAAGGCCGGATCGTCCGTTGCTGCCCTTGTCGCTCGCTCGGCGGCCATCGCCGCCCTGGCAGCCACATCCTCCACCGACGCGCCGCTCGCCAGCAATGCGACGACCTGCTGCCAGCTCTTCGATCTTGGCAGCGTCAAAGACTGCAAATGTCCCAAGCCGAACTCCTCCTGACTGAAACATGGCGGCCAGAAAGGAGCCGCGCCAGCCTTCTGTGCGCGGTCTTTGGACGCAAGGCTTACCCTGCGCTTACCTCTCTAAGAGCACGAATGGCCCCCCAGAGGCTAAGTCTTTGATTCAGATGGTGAGCCGTACAGGATTCGAACCTGTGACCCACTGATTAAAAGTCAGTTGCTCTACCAACTGAGCTAACGGCCCATCCGAGGCCCGGTGATTAGGAAACCTCGGCGGTGGGGTCAAGCAAAAAAGTTCCGCCTCTTCAAAACTTCCGCAAGGCCGCGTATATCGCGCTCAACATGCGCGACACAGGCTCCTCCTCCCCCTTGCCCTTCATGAAAATGCACGGGCTTGGCAATGACTTCGTGGTCATCGACCGGCGGGGCGGCGGTGCCGTGCTCTCGGAAGATTCGGTCCGACGCATCGGCGACCGCCATCGGGGCGTGGGGTTCGACCAGCTCGCGGTGATCGAGACCGACCCGGACGCCGACGCGCGACTTGTCTTCTACAACGCCGACGGTTCGCTCTCCGGGGCCTGCGGCAACGCAACCCGCTGCGTCGCGCGGCACCTGATGAACGAGACCGGCCGCTCTAGCCTTATGCTGCGCACCGAACGTGGGCTGCTCGCCTGCGCCGACGCGGGCAACGGGCTGACCCGTGTCAACATGGGCCAACCCCTGCTCGACTGGGCCGACGTGCCGCTGGCCGAGGCGATGGAGACGCTGGAGCTTCCGATTCCCGGCGCGCCGACGGCGACCGGCATGGGCAACCCGCACTGCACCTTCTTCGTCGAGGATGCCGAGGCCGTGGACCTCGCCAGCTTCGGCCCCGCACATGAGCACCACCCGCTCTTCCCCGAGCGCACCAACGTGCAGGTCGCGCATCTGATCGGCAAGGACCACCTGCGGATGCGGGTCTGGGAGCGCGGCACGGGAATCACCCTGGCCTCCGGTTCGTCTTCCTGCGCCACGGCCGTCGCCGCCGCCCGTCGCGGGCTGACCGGGCGTGGCGTGCGCATCGACCTCGACGGCGGCACGATCCACATCGACTGGCGCGAGGACGGCGTCCACATGACCGGCCCGACCGCGCATGTCTTCGACGGCGTCTTCACTGCCGCGTTTCTTGGCGAGGCCGCACGATGAGGGACCCAAAGCCCCCCGTCTTCGCCACGCTCGGCTGTCGGCTCAACGCCTACGAAACCGAGGCGATGAAAGAGCTGGCCGCGCAGGCCGGCTTGGGCGAGACCGTCGTCGTCAACACCTGCGCCGTCACCGCCGAAGCCGTCCGCAAGGCCCGGCAGGAGATCCGCCGCCTGCGCCGCGACCACCCCGACGCCACGCTCGTCGTCACCGGCTGCGCCGCGCAGACCGAGCCCGAGACCTTCGCCGCCATGTCCGAGGTCGACCGTGTCATCGGCAACACCGAGAAAATGCAGCCCGCCACCTGGGCTCGCATGGCCGGACCGGATTTCGTTGGCGACACCGAGAAGGTGCAGGTCGACGACATCATGTCGGTGACCGAGACCGCAGGCCACCTGATCGACGGGTTCGGCACCCGCTCGCGCGCCTATGTCCAGGTGCAGAACGGCTGCGATCACCGCTGCACCTTCTGCATCATCCCCTTCGGCCGCGGCAATTCCCGCTCGGTGCCCGCCGGCGTCGTCGTGGACCAGATCAAGCGGCTGGTCGACCGCGGCTACAACGAGGTCGTGCTCACCGGCGTCGACCTCACGTCCTGGGGTGCCGACCTGCCGGCCGCGCCCCGCCTCGGCGACCTGGTGATGCGCATCCTCAAGCTGGTGCCCGACCTGCCCCGCCTGCGAATCTCGTCGATCGATTCGATCGAGGCGGACGACGCGCTGATGCAGGCCATCGCCACCGAGCCGCGTCTGATGCCGCATCTGCACCTGTCTCTTCAGGCCGGCGACAACATGATCCTCAAGCGCATGAAGCGCCGCCACGCCCGCGAGGACGCGATTGCCTTCTGCGAGGAGGCGCGCCGCCTGCGCCCCGACATGACCTTCGGCGCCGACATCATTGCCGGCTTCCCGACCGAGACCGAGGCGATGTTCGAAAACTCGCTGCGGCTGGTCGAGGAATGCGACCTCACCTGGCTGCACGTTTTCCCGTACAGCCCGCGCAAGGGAACGCCCGCCGCGCGCATGCCGCAGGTCCATGGCACCGCCATTCGCGACCGCGCCGCCCGCCTGCGCGCCGCCGGTGACGCCCAGGTCGCCCGTCACCTCGGCCTGCAGGTCGGGCGCCGCCACCGCGTCCTGATGGAAAACCCGCGCATGGGCCGCACGGAGCAGTTCACCGAAGTGACCTTTTCCGCCGACCAGCCGGAAAGCCAGATCGTCGAGGCCCGGATCTCCGGCCACACCGCGAGCCAGCTCGTCGCCTGACAGGCCTTCCCCTGCGCGCCCCGCCCCCCCCTATGATCGGCGGCGCAGCCAGCCGAGGGAGACCCGCCTTGCAACTCTACCACAGCCCTACATCGCCGTTCGTCCGCAAGGTCATGGTCACCCTGCACGAGACCGGCCAGCTCGACGACGTGGAGATCGTCCCCGCCGCCGGCACGCCGATCGACAAGGGCTCGATGCCGGTCTCCTGGAACCCGCTGGGCAAGATCCCGACCCTGGTGCGCGACGAGGGGCCCGCGCTCTTCGACAGCCGGGTGATCTGCCGCTACCTCGATGCCCGCGCCGGTGCCGGCCTCTATCCCGAGAAGCGGATCTGGGAGGTTCTGACACTCGAGGCGCTGGCCGACGGTATCACCGAGGCTGCGGTGCTCATGGTCTACGAATCACGCTGCCGGCCGGAGGAGAAGATCCACGACTTCTGGGTCGAGGGCCAATGGGCCAAGGTCGCCCGCGCCCTTAACGTGCTGGAAACCCGCTGGACCAGCCACCTCGTCGGGCCGCTGGACATGGGCCAGATCGCCGTAGGATGCGCCCTGGGATACGTCGATTTCCGCCACGGTGGCCGAGACTGGCGCGAGGGCCGAGACGGTCTGGCCGCCTGGGAAGCCGCGTTCGCCGCCCGCCCGGCGATGCAGGCAACCCGCCCGCCGCTCTAGGCTAATACCCGCCCTCTTCTTGGCCGAAAAAACCCCCGCCGGAGGCAGCGGGGCCATTGGCCCCGCTTCACTGAGCCCGGCTCAGAAGCTGTAGCTGACGCCGATGTTGAACGCGTTGGTGATGATGTCGGTCTCCATCCGGCCGCCGTTGTCCAGCTCGATGTCGTGAGACGACCAGGACCCCTTGTACTCGCCGAACACCGACCAGCTCTCGTTGAACGCCCAGGAGGCCCCCGCCACCACGATCGCCGCCGGCCCGGTCACCTGGTATTCGAACGTGTCGCTGTCGCCGCGCTCCACGTCCACGTGCGGCATGGCAAAGCCGACACCACCCCCGACATAGGGCGTCAGCCGGCCCGAGGCCCATTGTCCCGGCCAGCGGTAGAATACGTTGGCTGTAAAGAGGTTCAGCCCGTCGGTCAGTTCGAGGTCGGCAAACCCGTGCTCTTCGCGATCCTCGTCGGACGCGTAGACCTTGGCGTGGTTGAACTCGAGGCCGTAGCCGATGTTGGCGCTCTGCCACCAGGTGGCGCGGAAGCCGTAATAGGGCGGCATCGCACCCGAATTGCCTTCCCAGTCGACCAGGAAGTTGAAGTCCTCGTCGCCGTCATCGCCCTTCACCCGCGAGTGCGGGGCGTCCTGGATGCCGGAATAGAAGCTCAGCTCGATCTCCGCAGCGGCGGGAAGCGCAATGGCGATTGCGACTGTAGTCGAGAGCGCGGCAATGGAGAAACGGAACATCTCTATGACTCCTGTGATCGGGTTGCCCACGCAATAGCACAGAGCTATCGCTGTGCCAGCACAATCCGATTCCCCTCAGGTGGGGGCGATGCGTCTCTTCCCGGCAACAGCGAACCCACGCCGCGACGCAGCGACACATGGTTTCAGGGTGTTATTTCAAGCCATTTGCGACACCGCGCCGCACCTGCGCCCGTTTGGTGGCTGGACGGGGCAGAGCCATCCATCTAGTTAGCAGTGCAGACCGGTTGCGCTGCGGCGTAACCAGGTATCCGTTTGACGCATGCCATGCCAGGAAAGGGAGATCCCTCGTGTCCCAAGCTGAAGACCACGACGGCACCCGTCGCGACTTCCTCTACTATGCCACCGCCGGCGCCGGCGTCGTGGCCACCGGCGCTGCCGTCTGGCCGCTGATCAACCAGATGAACCCTTCCGCCGACGTGCAGGCGCTCAGCTCCATTCTCGTCGATGTCAGCTCCATCGAGGTCGGCACCCAGATCACCGTGAAGTGGCGCGGCAAGCCCGTGTTCCTGCGCCGTCGCTCGGCCGAAGAGATCGAAGACGCCCGCTCCGTCGATCCCGCCTCGCTGCCGGACAACGACGCCCGCAACGCCAACATCACCGCCGGCTCTGACGGCGCTGACGAGAACCGGACCCTCGACGAGGCCGGCGAATGGCTGGTGATGATGGGTGTGTGCACGCACCTCGGCTGTGTGCCGCTCAACGACGCGGGCGATTATGTCGGGCCCGGCGGCATCGGCGGCTGGTTCTGCCCCTGCCACGGCTCGCACTACGACACCGCCGGACGCATCCGGAAGGGCCCCGCGCCCGAGAACCTGCCGGTCCCGACCGCGGCGTTCTTCGACGATACAACCATTCAGCTCGGTTAAGGAGAGGAAGGACACATGGCTGGAATTCCCCACGACCACTACGAGCCGAAGACCGGTGCCGAGAAATGGGTAAACAACCGTCTCGGTATCATCGGCCTCGTCTATGACACCCTGATGATCCCCACCCCCAAGAACCTGAACTGGATGTGGATCTGGGGCATCGTGCTCGCCTTCTGCCTCGGTCTTCAGATCGTGACCGGCATTATCCTGGTGATGCACTACACCCCGCATGTCGACCTGGCCTTCGCCTCGATCGAGCACATAATGCGCAACGTGAACGGCGGCCACTTCCTGCGCTACCTGCACATGAACGGCGCCTCGCTGTTCTTCCTCGCCGTCTACCTGCACATCTTCCGCGGCCTCTACTACGGCTCGTACAAGACCCCGCGCGAGATCACCTGGATCATCGGCATCCTGATCTACGTCCTGATGATGGGCACCGCCTTCATGGGTTACGTTCTGCCCTGGGGCCAGATGTCCTTCTGGGGCGCGACCGTGATCACCGGCCTGTTCGGCGCGATCCCGTTCATCGGCGAGCCGATCCAGACCTGGCTGCTGGGCGGACCTGCGGTCGACAACGCCACGCTGAACCGTTTCTTCTCGCTGCACTATCTGCTGCCGTTCATCATCGCCGGCCTGACGATCGTCCACATCTGGGCCTTCCACACCACCGGCAACAACAACCCGACCGGTGTCGACGTCCGCCGCGAAAGCAAGGAAATCGCCAAGAAGGATACGCTGCCCTTCTGGCCCTACTTCGTGATCAAGGACTTCTTCGCGCTGGCGCTGATCCTCGTGGTGTTCTTCGCGGTCGTCGGCTTCATGCCGAACTACCTCGGCCACCCGGACAACTACATCGAGGCCAACCCGCTGGCGACGCCGGCGCATATCGTGCCCGAATGGTACTTCCTGCCGTTCTACGCGATCCTGCGCGCCTTCACCGCCGACGTCTGGATCGTGATGTTCACCAACTGGATCACCTTCGGCATCGTCGACGCGAAGTTCTTCGGCGTCATCGCGATGTTCGGCGCGATCATCGTCTGGGCGCTGGTGCCCTGGCTCGACACCTCGTCGGTCCGTTCCGGCCGCTACCGCCCGACCTTCAAGTGGTGGTTCGCGATCTACTGCGTCGATTTCGTGGTGCTCACCTGGGTTGGCGCCATGCCGGCCGAGGGGATCTACCCCTACATCGCGCTGGCCGGGGCGACCTACTGGTTCGCGTTCTTCCTGGTAATCCTGCCGCTGCTGGGCGTGCTCGAGAAGCCCGCGCCGCAGCCCGAGACCATCGAGGCCGACTTCAATGCCCACTATGGCAAGCCCTCGGGCGACGCCGCGGCCACCCCGGCCGAGTGACAGAAAGGATCTTTCCGACATGATCAGGAAAATCGCACTCACCGCGGCCGCAACCCTGGCCCTCACCGGTGCCGCCTTGGCGGCCGGTGAAGGCGGCCACGTGCACGATGTGGACTTCTCCTTCGAGGGTCCCTTCGGGCGCTTCGACCAGATGCAGCTCCAGCGTGGCCTGCAGGTCTACACCGAGATCTGCGCCGCCTGCCACGGCCTGCAATACGTGCCGCTGCGCACCCTGTCCGATGCGGGCGGCCCCGGCCTTCCCGAGGACCAGGTCCGCGCCTACTCCAGCCAGTTCGAGATCTTCGATCCCGAACTGGACGACTTCCGCCCGCGGGTTCCGACCGACCACTTCCCGGCCAACGACGCTGTCGGCGCGCCGGACCTCAGCCTGATGGCCAAGGCCCGTGCGGGGTTTCACGGCCCCTATGGCACCGGCCTGAGCCAGCTCGTAAACGGCATGGGCGGCCCGGAATACATCACCTCGCTCCTCACCGGCTACACCGGCAAGGAAAAGGTGGAGGCCGGCACGACCTTCTACGAGAACACCGCGTTCTCGACCGGATGGATCTCGATGGCACCGCCGCTCTATGGCGAGGACGTGGAATATGCCGACGGCCATTCCAACAGCCTGCACCACGAGGCCGAGGACGTCGCTGCCTTCCTGATGTGGGCCGCGGAACCCAAGATGATGGCGCGCAAACAGGCTGGCTTCGTCGGCGTGGTGTTCCTCACCATTCTGACGGTGCTGCTCTACGCCACCAACAAGCGGCTCTGGAAACCGGTCAAGAAGGCCGCCAAGGAAAACTGACGGAGTCCGCCGCAAGGCCGGCCCCGTAACCATCACGGCACCACCCACGCCCCGCCCCCCGGCGGGGCGTATTCTTTTCCGCGTCCGCACCGCGTTGGGCGGCAGTCCAGAAGAGGCTGCAATCGAGGGCTCACCAGAACCGACCCTGCCTTTACTCCGGGCGATGGCCCGGGATCCGGACGGGTTCGTCGGGATCATCGCATTCTTTTGATGCGGCACCTCGGCCCATACGTTAACAACCAGCCAGCTTGGGGCTAACCTTTGCGAACGTTCCAACGAGAAGCCTCACGCGGTCAGGAGACAGAATGAACAGGCACCGAACCGAAACGGTGGGACCGCAAGCTTCTCGCTCCGAGATCCGAGACTTCCTGTGCGCAAATTCCGACTTCGAACCGATCTACCGGCAGAACCGCCGAAAGGCGCTGGTTCTTGCGCGCGCCGCCTATGTCGAGATGACCACCCGCTGCAACCTCCGGTGCGAGGGCTGCTATTACTTCGACGGTGGCTACGACAAGACGCCGGACGTTCGCAGCCCGGCCGAATGGGACGCGTTCTTTGCCGGTCTCGCGGCCAGGGGCACGCGGTTCCTGTACCTTGTCGGCGCCGAACCCTCGATGGTGCCTGAACGTCTCGAGATCGCAGCGCGCCACGTCCGGCGCGGCCTGATTGGCACCAACGGCATCCGCAAGATCGACCGCGCGACCCCCTTCAAGCTGCATATCTCGGTCTGGGGCGCGCCCGAACTGGACACCGCCTACCGGGGCGCGGACGCCTTCAGCAAGGCGCTGGCTAACTATGCCGGTGAGGCCGACCGCGCCCTCTTCGTCTACACGTTGAGCCCGCGCAACATCGACGATGCCGAGCGGACGCTCGAACGTGTCCGGGACGCGGGGCTGAAGATGACCTTCAACATGTACAGCCCCACCAACACCTATCGCAACCGTCTGGCCGGGATCGACACCAGCACCTCCGAGTTCTTCCGCAGAAGCAGCCAGAGCGACAACCTGAACTGGGACGCGGCCTCCCTCACCAAGGCACGGCAGCGCACCGCAGAGCTGATCGATGCCTTCCCCGATACCCTGGTCTATTCGCGTGCCTACAATGACTGGATCACCGATCCGGCCCCACGCTACGAGCTGGACGAAAATGGGGATGCGCCGCATTGCCTTTCGCGGATCGGCGGCTCGCTCTCCCTCACCGGGCCCGACCTCAATCCGTTGAAAAACTCCAAGTGCTGCACCAGCGATGTCGATTGCAGCACCTGCCGGCTCTATTCCGGCGGGCTGGCCAGCCGGCTGAGCCTGCGCGCACCCGACCTCGCTTCCCGCGACGCCTTTACGAAATGGCTCGAAATCTGCGAGCATTTGTTCGGGATCTACATCTATTCACCAGACTGGTGCGCGGAGTTGGTCGATGCCTGACGAACACGCTACCGAAAAGACGGAACCGCAGGCCACCAGGGAGCAGAGGCCGCTCAAGGAACTGATCGTCAGGACCCGGCAGACGGAAGACCCTGCTGCGCTGCTCGACCTCTGCCTCGAAGGCGGCAAACCGCTGCTGGAGAAACGGCCCAACCTCCCCCGCCACGTTCTCACCCTGGCGCGCAAGGCGGAGGATCGCGACAAGGCCGACGCGACGCGCATCCGCGTCGCCCGGCATTTCCCGGAGAGCCTCGGTCTAACCGATCTCGATTGGCTCCGGGGACTCGGTTTGCGGGACGCGGAAGCGCGTACCATTCGCTGGATACTTGCCAGTGGTCAGGCAACCGGGCAGAGGCGTGTCTCGATGATCAAGCGCCTCGTGGACCTGAAGCAGTTCGATACGTATTCTCAGGCGCTCGATGCCTATGCGTCGATGGCGATGGATGACCCCACATACTACCACGTCCATTGTCGCAGCCTTGTCCGTGACCGCCGCCCCGGCGACGCCAGGCAAGTTCTCGAGCAGTTCCGGGAGAGGTTCGTCGGAGCTGACCACGATCACGCACTTCGGGAGCTGACCTTCCTGGTCAACACGGACCATGTCGAAGACGATCAGCTTCCCGACGGCGCGCCGGACGATACCCGAGAGAGCTTGCGCCTGAACCGGATTTCGAAGGATCTGAGCGAGGGGCTTGTTTCCGAAATTGATGGCTGGCGATCACTCGACGGTCGTATCATCTACCGGTCCGGCGCCTCGCAAACCGCCTTGGTGATCTATTTCGGCCCGCAGACAATCCGGAATGCTGATGGTTGGGCAAGGGTGATCTCGGAGTGCAACCGCCTCGGGATTGGGCAGGTCTGCCTTGACCGTCGAAGCGACCGCCACCTGACCGGGCTCGGCCCCTGGACCGGTCGACCAGAAGAGACCGCCAAGCGCCTTGTGGAGGCACTCGCCAATGTCGGTATCCGGCGCATCGCGACAGCAGGCAGTTCCGGCAGCTCACTCGCCGCGATCATCGGCGCCGCAGCGATCGATGCCGAGGGCTGCCTTCTGACGCCGGCTGTCACGCATTTTCCGGATCCGGACCAGGAGCCCAACCCGCGCGCCGCCCGCGCTGCCGCCCGGGAATACCGACATCTTCCCCCCGGCATCTACGATGCCAAGCCCTTCCTTCAGGGCAAATCCGTCCTGCTCTGGGCCCATCTGCCAGAGCGGAGCGAGTTCGACCGCCGGCAGATCGAGCATATCGCCGACTACCCGCACCTCCATGTCGTGCGCCATGACCACGACGCGCATGGAATCCTGCCTTGGCTGGCCGAAAGAGGAATGCTGGAAACGGAGGTCTCGGACTTCTTCAACGCGCTTGGTTGGATCGACGGTTAGCCGGAAGTGCTGGTGTCCCCGCAGCGCGTTCGTGCTGAGCCCGGATTGACCGACCGCAACGCCCTCCGCCCGGCAAACTGGTACACTCCCCGTGATATAGTCGGGATGTGTTGGCATGCGCAGAGAGAACGCACTTCATCGTGGTTTGATTGCCCTCACGCTCGCCTTCGGAATGGCATCGGTCGGCAATGCCCAGGCTTTCGCCGACGACTTCCGTGAAAGCCTCTACGCCGGAGATACCGCGGCCGCCCTCGCCCGCGCGCGCACCGAGATCGAGGCGCAGCCGCAGAACGGCACTGCGCGTTTCGCGATCGGCGCGGCCAGCTTCCTTGGTGCCATCGAGGGCCTGACGCAGGGGCTCTACCGGCACGGGATCTCCAACGGCGAGGGGTCGCAACTTCTCGCCATGGGCGAGATGCCCTTCCTGCGCCTGCCGATTGCGGCGAACCCTTCGCCGGAGCCCGTGA
The DNA here is from genome assembly GCF_042676185.1 of Tropicimonas aquimaris. Lineage (NCBI taxonomy): Bacteria > Pseudomonadati > Pseudomonadota > Alphaproteobacteria > Rhodobacterales > Roseobacteraceae > Tropicimonas > Tropicimonas aquimaris. The sequence goes on from NZ_JBHTJT010000048.1 coordinate 17,696, forward strand.
CCTATCAAGCCCTGCGCGGCATCCTGATTGATTTCGGTGACCGGCTTGCCGAGGCAGAAGCCGCGCTCACCAGCGTCGAGGACCGCCCCGTCGCGCTGGAACTGGATCTCGCCCGGATCAAGCTCGACACCGACGGCCAGCATGGCGCCGTCCCTGCCGCGGACCTGCTGCGGCTCTTTTCCGCTGTGAGCGGAGTGCGCACCGGCACCGCCGCGCTGGTCGTCGACTTCGACAGCGCCGACGCGGTCTGGCTGCAGGCCTATTTTCACGTTCTCATGACCATGTCCGACGTGCTTCTCGCCCATGATTGGGAAGCTGCCTACCTCGCCACCATGGAGGGGATGTTCCCCGACAGCTTCACCCCGCGAACTGCTCTCAACGACCTCACTCGGGATGGCTGGGGCCGAATGATAGACCTCCAGATGAATACGCCGCCTCAGCCGAACTGCGACTGGGACGAAGGGGAGGACTGCGAGGAGCAATGGGACACCTACCATGCGCACCCTGCCATGCAGGAGATGCGCGCGCTCGAGAGGGCCATGCAGTTTCGCTCGATTGCCGACCTTGCGGCCTTCGTCCACCTCACCCGCTGGCCCGTGGTGCAGCCGGAGCGCATGGCTTCTGCGCTTGCGCATATGGAGGCCATGGTTGCACTGAGCCGTGAGAACTGGCGCCGCATCCTCGCCGAAACCGACCAGGGGCGCGAGTGGATCCAGAGCCCGTCACAGACCGGCGCCCTGCCCAACATGGAGATCGACCAGCCGCGCGTCGATGGCTGGCTTGGCTTCCTCGACCAGCTGGACGCGGTCCTGTCCGGCGAGCTTCTGTTGCCGCACTGGCGCTTCGCGCAGGGCTTCAACCTCCGGCGGATGTTCCTGGAGCCCGAGCCCTTCGACCTCGTCCTCCTGGTCCAGGGGACGGCGATGATCCCCTTTCTCGAAGACGGGCCGGTGGCGCGCGGCGATACCTGGCGACGCACCACAGAGGTCTTCAGTGGCCAGTTCTTCCGCTATTTCGTCTGGATCAACTGAGGCGCGGCCCCCGTCAGCCGAGGTAGAGTGGGTCCTCCGGCACCGGGCCGACCGTCATGTCGCGGAAGCAAACCTCCAGCCCCGCGCCGAGCGGCGAGCAGGCCATCGGCCCCAGCCGCACCGCGCCTCGCGGCGTGAACCCCGAGACCCGCAGGATCTGCCAATCCTCCGCCCCGCGGGCATGGGCTATCACCGCCGCGCCGGTCACGGTCATCCGCAAGCGCCACTCCGTCACCTCCGGATCGGCCGGCGCCATCGACCAGTCCGAGCGCCCGTCTGTGACCACCACTGCAAGGTTCGGCCGCCCGTCGGCATACTCGACCCCGGCCTTGATCCAGCGCGTCTCGCTTTCCCACAGCAGCAGTCCAGCCTGCTCGTATTTCGCCGCGAACCGTCCCTCGAACCGAAGCTCCGCCGCAAACCGCTCCGGCATATCGTGCAGCAGAGCGTGGCCGCTGGCATGGACAAAGCCGTAATGCGTCTCCCGCCAGAAATCGCCGCCCTCGCCCGTGCGCAGCCGCAGCTCGTCCGCCTCCTGCGCCAGCACCTCCGGCCGGTTCAGCCAATGCCCCTCCCGGAAGTCCACCAATCCGTCCGTCATCCCGGTTTCCCCGCTACAATGCCTCTTCACGGCAGGACGGAGGATACGTCCAGCGCCAGCCGCCGCACCAGCCCGCCGTAGTTCAGGCCAACCATCGTCAGCGGCGAGAAGAACAGCGCGGTCACCGCAAAGAGCCCGAGCGGCAAGAGCCCGGGCTCGTCCCGCAAACGCAGGAGCTTCAACCGGAAGGCGAGGCTCCCGAGGACGAAGACGGAAAAAACGTGAAACGATACCCATCGCCCCCAGTCGATCGCGACAAGGTAGAGGGGCGTAAAGGGCAGGGCCAGCAGGACAATCCCGAGCGCTGCCACTCCCGGCCGGTCGGCTCGGGACGCGAGATAGAACAGCGGGCAGAGCGCGAGGAAAAGCCCCATGGAAAACCCGGATGCGGCCCTGTCGAAGCTCAGCACCTTCTGGACGGTGCCCTGCGCGAAGGTCGAATCCACGCCGAGCCAGTTGATCGCCCCGGCACAGACCTGTTCCGTCAGCCCCCGGTGGATCAGGGCCTGGCACACGAGATGCGGCTGGGACACCTGCCCATGTTTCAGCGCCACGAGGAAGATCACGGCGGCAGCGCCAAACGTCCCCGCAGCAAGCAGAACGTCTGCAAGTCGCCCCGAGGCGTTTTTCCAGTGCAGGTAATAGATCGCAGCCAACGCTGGCGAAAACAGGATCATCGCCTCGTGGGCGAGCACGGCGGCGACAAAGACGACGCTTCCCGCGACCAGCCGAACCCGGCTGTCGCGGATGACGCCCAGCGCGCAAAGGCACAGCGCCAGGAAGGCAAGCATCTCCTTGCGGACCGTTCCCATGTGGTCTGCGGCCCAGAATATCAGCACAAACCCGGGGCAGAAGGCGATAAGGAACGCCACCCGCGCCGGGATCTCGGCCAGAAGCCGGGCGATCTGGGAATACAAGACCACCAGCAGCACCGCCTGAAAGCCGATCAGGATGGCCAGCGGCGACCATCCCATCAGGTCCGAGAGCGCAAGCAGCAGGTCCCCCGGAAGGCTTCGGCGCACGAACCCCGCAGCGCTGTTGATCAGCCAGTCGCCCTGCCGGAACGGATCGCCACCCGTGAGATAGTCGATCCACAGGGACTTCAGCGACAGCGCCAGACTGATCGCCAGCAGCCCGAAAATGGCTCCACGCAGCCAACGATCCGATGTCTGGGCGCCGCCGGCAGAAATGATGGTCAAACTGGTCCCCTCTGCGCCAATCGTCGGCTCTTTCGGCCTCGTCCTGCTGCTCGCGGGTGCGGGCGCTCACTACGGGAGCTTGGTATACGGCACCATCCGCGAAGTCGACCTTCGGACGTCCGGAAGCACCTTTCAAATACCGCTCCGATCAGCCGGCACTCCGGGACGTCTCCTCCATCGGCGACCACGTCACTCAGGACCTGAAGACCTCCTCTACGATGTCATGGGCAAAGGCCGAACCCACCACCTGTCCGTTGAGCATCCGGTACCACATGGCGCCGTGGATCAGGGTCGACAGCAGTTCCGGGTCACGGTTCCGCCCAATCTCGCCGCGCTCCTGCGCCCGGCGCAGAAGGCCGGTCACCATCTCCTCTCGCGGCAGGATGAACCGCGTCCGGAACTCCTCCTGGAAAGCCTCATCCTCCTGCGCCGCCGCGATCAGCGACCGCATGGCGTCCCCGTCGCGCTCCACATGACGGAACACGTTCGACAGGAACCTCTCCAGCTGCACGCGGCAACTCTCCTCGCCCGCCGCATCCGGTTCGGCGGCAACCAGCGCCGTCTCCTCGAACACCGCCTTGAGCACAAGGTCGGCCTTGGTCTTCCAGCGGTTGTAGAGCGTCTGCCGCGCCACTCCTGCCGCGCTTGCAATGTCCGTGATCGAGACCTTCCGGAAGCCGTTCTCCCGCATCAGCCTCAGCGCCGCCTCCTTCAACGCCGCGCTGGTGGCCGTGTTGGGCGGCCGGCCAACCGGCTTCGCCTTCTCAACCCTGCACATCTTCTCTCACTCCCTGCACACAGGCCGCAGATTGTCTTTGTGGACTTGAGTCCACTAAATCATCCTGGGCTCGAGTCTAAGAATTCTGTCGCCCGTGGGAAACTGGGCTCCTCACCTCCGCAGGATACGTCATGAACCGTAGCTCCATCGGCCCGAAGCACGCCGCCGCGATCACCGCCGTGCTCGGCATATTCTCCATCTTCCCGCCCCTCGCAACCGACATGTACCTCGCCGCCATTGGCGATATGGCCAAGGCGATGAACGCCTCCCGCTCGGCCTGAGCCCGCTCCACTACGGCTGATCTTCGCCCCCGTCGCCGGCGCGCTCGTCCTCTTCGAGCGGATCAACAGCTGGCTGCTCAACCGCTTCACTCCGGCCGAGATCCTGAGCCGCGGCCTGCCGGTGCAGGTCCTCGTAACGCTCGCCCTGACGATGATCTCCGGCACCCAGACCCTCTGGCTCTTCGCCATCCCCCTGTTGCTGGCCATCGGCATGGTAGGTCTGCTCTCCGCCAACGCGCTGGCGTTCACCATGGCCTCGGCGAAGGGCGGCGCGGGCATGGGCTCGGCCCTTCTCGGCGCGCTCCAGTTCGGCATCGCCTTCACCGTCTCGTCCTGCGTGGTGTTTGGCGGCTCCGCGACGCCGCTGCCGATGACCCTCGGCCTTCTGCTTCCCGCGCTTCTGGCGGCCCTGCTGTCCTTGGCCGGCACGCAACCTCTCCCGCTGGGCCAGGCTCAACCGGAAGGTGCTTGACCCCAGATGTCCGGGAGACCCGGGGCAACGCCCCCGGGCCTTCGCGCAGCGCCCCAGCCTGCGCTTGGCTTTCCGCGCCCCAACGGCTAATCGCTACCCACGTCGGAAAGGGAATGCGCATGAGCCTCAACACCTTCGGTCACCTGTTTCGCGTCACCACCTGGGGCGAAAGCCACGGCCCCGCGCTCGGCGCCACTGTCGACGGCTGCCCGCCGGGCGTGCCGGTCTCGGCCGAGGCGCTGCAGGTCTGGCTCGACCAGCGCAAGCCCGGCACCTCCCGCTTCACCACCCAACGACGCGAGGCCGACAAGGTCGAGATCCTCTCCGGCACCTTCGAGGGCGTGACCACCGGCACCCCGATCCAGCTGATGATCCGCAACACCGACCAGCGGTCGAAGGATTACGGCGACATCGCCGAGAAATTCCGCCCCGGCCACGCCGACATCACCTATTGGCAGAAATACGGCGTCCGCGACTACCGCGGCGGCGGGCGCTCCTCGGCCCGCGAGACGGCCGCCCGCGTCGCCGCCGGCGGCATCGCCCGCGCCGCGCTCGCCACGCTGGCCCCCGACCTCAGGATCGCGGGCTACATGGTCCAGATGGGAACGCAGACCATCGACCGCAGCCGCTTCGACCTCGCAGAGATCGCCAGCAACCCGTTCTTCCTGCCCGATGCGGGCGCGGTGGAGGACTGGTCGAGCTATCTCGACGGGATCCGCAAGGCCGGCTCCTCCGTCGGCGCCATGATCGAACTGCGCGCCTCGGGCGTGCCCGTGGGCCTCGGCGCCCCGGTCTACGCCAAGCTCGACACCGACCTCGCCGCCGCGATGATGTCGATCAACGCGGTCAAGGGCGTGGAGATCGGCGAAGGCATGGCCGCCGCGATGCTGACCGGCGAGGCCAATGCCGACGAGATCGCCATGGGGCCGGACGGTCCAGTCTACAGCTCCAACCATGCCGGCGGCATCCTCGGCGGCATCTCCACCGGGCAGGACATCGTCGTCCGCTTCGCCGTCAAGCCGACCTCCTCCATCCTCACCCCGCGCAAGACCATCACCCGCTCGGGCGAGGACACCACCATCGTCACCAAGGGCCGCCACGACCCCTGCGTCGGCATCCGCGCCGTCCCGGTCGGCGAGGCGATGATGGCCTGCGTCCTGCTCGACCACCTGCTCCTGCACCGCGGCCAGGTGGGCGAAACCCTCCCCGGCAGGATCGGCTGAGCTAAAACACCGCGAAAACGCGCCGACTGCGTCCCAGCCGGGTTTCATGGCACCGTGCAGCGGCAGCTCACACAGCCGCGGCCCCTAACGTGTTCTTCACCTTGCTCTTCGCCGCTTGCCTCGTCGCGGGTGCACTGATGCGGCCCGCGATCTGGCGCACCGGACGGTGGGTCGCGCCGACCAATCTGGTCCTGTGCTTCGCCGTCGCGCTCTGGACAGGGGACGCCTTGGTCGGGCTCTACGCACCGCTGGGCATCGTCATGACCTTCGTGGCCGCCGGTATTCTCTTCAATGGTTCCGGTTCGGCTCCCATGGCCCTGCTCGCGCTTGCGAGCGTCCTGCTCAATCCCCTCGGTATCGCCGACTTCTGCCTGCTGTCGATCCGTGTCGGCGCCTGGCTCCGAGGTGTTCACGACAACAGCTCACCCTCCCTCGCCCTCGCGCTCGCGGCCCTGGTCCTCGCCGTCGACGTTGCCTCGGGGGTCTATCTCATCCAGCGCGGCCGGGCCGCAGTCGCAGCGCGGGAGGCACGCGACACGTAGCGCGAGGCAGATCGCGCCGCCGATCAAGCCGCCAAGGCCGCCTTTCTCGCCGCGATTCCGATGCAGACCTTCCACGGAACCTTCGGCGGCACCCCGATCCATTTGCCCGCGTCGCCGCAAGTCTCTTTCCGCTTTGCCTGCGACAACCTCGCGCCATCCGAAGAGTGCTTTTCCGCCCCATGGAGAAATCCCGGCGACCTCCTCCACAGCGATCCGCATGCGCTGCCGTCCCTGCGGTTCACCGAAATCCGGATCGACGCAATCGACCCGGATTGCCGCAGCCTGGACAACTTTGGCTGCCTGCCCCCTTCCGCACAGTTGGAATGGTGCGACAAGCGCCCCGATCAGGCTTCCCGACTCTGGTGCACCGAGACACCCACCAGAACCGTGTTCTTCTACATCGAACCGAGAAGCTATTCCGACACGCGACGAGAGGATCTCCAGCCCGCGCCGTGGCCCCCTGTCGGCATTGACGGCGAAGGAAACCTGGTGCGTTACTCCTGCGACCACCGCTTTGGCGGCAGCGGCGGCTGGTGCGGCCTCGCCCAGCCTGTGGCCCCCGGTGTCGTGGCCTGGCTCAAGCTGCTCAGATACCGCGATGGCTCAACCTACATGCGCGCCCGCGACTGGTCGCCCCATATCAATCGCCTCTGGGCCGACATGACCGCCCCGCAGCCCTGACCACCCCATCGCCTGTGGCCGGATATCCTCGGGGGAGCGCGGCCCCGCCACGCCAGGGGCAGACAGCCTCCATCCGCCCGAAGCCACAAGGCACAGTCTCCTGACACAAGGTTGTCAGGAGCCAACTAGCCGCCCCCTTCGGACGACTCGCGCGATCGGCTAGGCTCTTCGCAACAAGGAGACCATCCCCATGCTGACGCTCTACCACGCCCCCCAGTCCCGCGCGACGCGCGCCTACCAACTCGTCGACGAACTCGGCGCACTCGACAAGGTCGCGATCAAGACAGTGACGATACCCCGCCGCGACGGCACCGGTGGGCGCGACCCGAGCAATCCCCATCCCGAGGGCAAGGTTCCGACGCTGATCCACGATGGCGAGGTGATCCGCGAGAGCCCAGCGATCTTCCTCTACCTGACCGACCTCTTCCCCGAGGCCGGCCTCGGCCCGCTCCCCGGCCAGCCGGGACGCGGCAGCTACCTCTCCTGGCTTGCCTGGTACGGAGGCGTCATGGAGCCGGTGATGCATTTCCACATGTTCGGGATCGACCACCCCGGCCTCGCCAACACCTTCCGCGGCTACGACGAGATGGTCGAGCGGCTCTGCACCGCGCTTGCCGATGCGCCCTGGCTGCTCGGCGAGCGCTACTCCGCCGCCGACCTGCTGATCGGCTCGACCTTCGCCTGGATGCCGGACGCGATCCCCGATGACCCCAAGGTCCGGGACTGGGTGGCTCGTTGCGCGGCGCGGCCGGCGGTGGCGCGCACCGCCGCCTATGAACAGAAGATCATGGAAGCCGCTGCGGGCTAGGCCGTGGCGGCGGCCAGCGCGGTGTCCATCAGCCCCTGGATCGCGCCCTTGGAGGTGTCGGCCACGATCCGGCCCAGCTCCTGGTTGCCCTTCAGCACGACCAGCGTCGACCGGCGCGGGATCTTCAACGATTTCGCGAGGTCCGACTTGCCGTAGGCGTCCCAGTCCACGTTGATCAAGGTGATCGCCTGCTCGTAGGCCGGGTTGCCGGCCTTGAGCGCGTCCAGTACCCGCTCCTGCGCGGCGCAGGTCGTGCACCAGCTGGCCTTGAAGTCGAGGAAGACGGTCTCCCCGGCCTTCAGACGTTCCTCGACCAGCCCCGGTTTGTACTCCAGCGGCGCGGCCTGCGCGGCCCGGGCAAGGGGCAGCGCCGCGACCGTGGCGGCGGAGAGGGCAAGAAAACGACGACGGTCCATGTCAAACTCCTGTTCTCAAAGGGCGACCGAAAGATCCTGCAACCAGATCGGCAGGACCTGGATCAGCCAGGCCTCGATCCGGTAGTGCAGCTTGAAGAGGATCGCGACCCCGACGGCGACGAAGACCACGCCGAGAATCGGACGGGCCCGGCCGGCGATGCTGCGCATCCAGTCCTGACGGCGGCGGATCACCGAGCGCGCGCCGTAACCGAGCGCCAGGATCACGGTGGAGACCCCCGCGGCGAAAGCAATCATGATCGCCCCCGCCCGCCCGAGGCTCTCCCCGGAAAACGCCAGCGAGATCGCGGCGCCGAGCGTCGGCCCAACGCAGGGGCTCCAGACGGCGCCGAGCAGCATCCCGCCAAGGAACTGCCCCTGCAGCCCCGACCGGTCGAGATCTTCCATCCGCGCATCGGCGCTGCCGGCCACGCCTGCGGTGGCCGTGGCGAAGCTCTCCGAAAAGCGCGGCACCAGCAGGACCATACCGAACAGGATCATCATCACCGCCGCCGCCTGCCCCACGATCTGTTCGTCGAGCCCGAGGCTCTGCCCCACCGTGGCGACGCCGAGGCCCAGCACGACGAAGGACAGGCTCATGCCCGCGGCCAGCACCGCCGGCCCCCAGCGGCTCGTCTGCATCGCCGTGGCCAGCACGATCGGCAGGATCGGCAGCACGCAGGGGTTGATCAGGGTCAGCAGCCCCGCGCCATATCCAAGTAGAATTTCCATGGGTGAAATCTGCCCCGCTCCGCGCGCCCTGTCATGTCACGAAAGCCCGCGCCGGCGTCACGTCCGCGTGGGATTTGTGACAGGCTGGCGCGACAGCTGCACCGCCAGGATCCCCGCCATGATCACCAGCACGCCCACGACGTCCCAGACGCCGAGCCGCTCGCCCAGCAACACGGCCGCCACCGCGACGCCGAAGAACGGGTTCAGGAAGTGATAGGTCGCGGCCTTCACCGCCCCGATCCGCCGCACCAGCAGGAACCAGACCAGCGTCGCGATCAGCCCCGGCACGATCACGGTATAGGCGAAGGCCAGCACGAAGCTCGTCGACCAGTCGATCCGCCACTCCTCCAGCAGCAGCGAGGCCGGGGCCAGGACCGCCGACCCCACCAGCATCTGCAGCCCCACGATCATCAGCACGTTGCCGCCCGACGACGCACCCCGCACAGCCAGCGTGGCAAAGGTCAGCGCAAGCACGCCGATCACGCAGAGCCCCAGCCCCAGCATGTCCACGCCGCCGCCCTGCAACCGGCTGCCCATGATGATCGCCACGCCCGCGAAACCCGCCACCAGCCCGGCGACGCCCAGCGGCCGCACCCGCTCGCCGAAAATCGCCCATCCCGCCAGCGCAACCAGCAGGGGCATGGTCGAGGCGATGATCGCCGCAAGCGAGGCCTCGATCGTCTGCATCGCCACGAAGAACAGCCCGAGGTACAGCGCGTTCTGGCAGACCCCGAAAATCACCGTCAGCCGTGCCTGGCTGGTGGTCAGCCGCCAGGACTGCCCCAGGGCCCGCGCGATGGTCACCGCGATCACGCCTGCGATCAGAAATCGAAGCGCAGAGATGCCCAGCGGCGGCGCATGAGCCACGATGATCCGGGCAGAGGTGAAGGCCGACGACCACATGAAGGCAAAGGCCAACCCCATGCCAAGCGCGCGAAAATCCATGGCTGTCTCCCGTGAAACGCACGGCCCACCTGACACACCCCGCAGGTTTTTGCCAGCGGGGGCGGCGCACGAAGTGCGGAACGCCGGATTTGGCTCGGGTTCGCCAGAAAACGCAGTTCGCCCGTATGCCGCGCAGATCGCTTCGTCCCTGACGAAGGCTGGTACGGTGCATCATTTGCGGGGGAAGGCCGGAAGCCGACCGCGCGAGCCAAGTCCGAAGAGGTGAAGACTCTACTTGCACAAGGGATGACCAAGCGCGCGATTGCTGCCGAGCTAAATATCTCTGAAAGGTCAGTCTATCGGGTTGCTACTGATGGCTGACTCCCACTTCCAGCCAAGCGAGAAGGGTGGTTGGTGCCTCTTGCTCATCAAAGCAGCCGTTGCGGTTTCTTCTTTGGCTTTCCTAGACTTCTAGGTCTGGGGAGCCTGATCTGACTGGTCCGGTTTGATTGTTAGTGCATGACCCGCCTTGGTTCCATCT
>NZ_JBHTJT010000049.1:0-169124 GCF_042676185.1 Tropicimonas aquimaris
TTACGCCGCCCGCAGCAGGGTCATCCCGCCGCTACCGTGGCCGACTTTCTCACCGCCGTTCTCAATGTAGATGGGCGCGGCAACGTTTGCATGGAGCAGGAGCTGCCATGCGAGATAAATGACATTGCTGGTTGTTTGGACGCGTTTGGTTAGCCAATTGGGCGTATTGGCTTTGAGGCTGTTGCGCTCAGTCAGCACCTGGTCTTCGGGCCTTCTGCATGACCGGCCACGGTTTTCGGGTTTCTGGCGCCAGTCGACCAACAGGGGCCGGCTGGCGCTTCAATCAAGCGTTCCTCAGTCGCTGGCCTTCTGCATCGCAGCTTCGAGCTTCTTGATATCGGCGTCGCTGAGCTTTGGACGATCGATCTTGATCGTCAGTTTCTCCAGTTTGGCCGTGAGCGAGAAGGGTGGCTTGTAGTCATCGTCGTTTACGCCCGTGAGGGTATCGGAACCGACGTCGAAGGCTTCGTCCCACTGCAGGATGGTCGGGATGGTGTTCTTCATTTCCTTGGTGTCGACCACCTGGCCATCTACCTTCAAGGTGCCGGTGCCGCCCTTGCCCAACCCGCTTGGGCTGCCGTAGGCGAGCGTCGCCGCGCCGAGACCGTCATACTGGAAGTCGAACTCGACCATATGCTTCCCGGGAGCCAACGCTTCCTTCCCTTCCCACTTGATCCGCTCCAGGTTGACCATGTTCCAGGTGAAGACCGGCTTGCCCTCAAGCAGATAGAAACCGTAGCCTGCGAACCGGCCACCCGAAGTCAAGATCATCCCCTCGGCTCCGCCTTCGGGCATCTCGATCTCTGCCGTGATCGTGTAGGAACTGTTGAGCAGGCTTGGCGAGTCGCCCTGCGGAACTCCCGTCATTGGCCGCGTATAGACGAACTCACTGCGACCCGCCGTGATGCTTGGCCGCGGCTTCGCAAGTCGCGTGGTCACCGACGCGTCCATCGGGAAGACCTGATATTTCTTTGCCTCCTCGATGAACATCGCCTTCATCTCCTTCACCTTGTCGGGATGATCCTTGGCGACATTGGTCGATTGGTTCATGTCGGTCGTCAGATCGTAGAGTTCCAGCACCTGATTGTTGAGCGGATCGGGGTTCGGCGTCCCTGGCGTCTCCCAGGGCATTCGGTTGACCTCGGTGCTCAGCAGCCAGCCGTCGTGATAGAGCGCCCATTGGCCCATCATCTCGAAATACTGGGTAGTGTGGCGCGAGGGCTCATCAGCATTGGTATTATCGAAGGTATAGGCGAAGCTTGTGCCTTCGATCGGCGACTGCTTGATGCCATCAACCGTCTCGGGCTGCTTGATCCCTGCCACTTCGAGGATCGTCGGAACCACGTCGATCACATGCATGAATTGATCACGGCGCCCACCCTTGTCAGAGATACCTTTCGGCCACGACACCACCATGTTCTGGCGGATGCCGCCGAGCCGATTGGCGTTCTGCTTGAAGTAATCGAAGGGTGTGTCGAAGGCCCAGGACCAACCGGCGGACATATGGTTGTAGGTCTCTTCTGTACCCCAGACATCATACCATTGCATCTGGGTCTCGGCGGGCATCTCGGCGATGCCGTTGAACCATGCAACCTCGTTGGGCGTGCCCATCGGCCCTCCCTCCGCACTCGTGCCGTTGTCGCCATTGATGTAGATGATCAGTGTGTTGTCCAACTCGCCGATGTCCTCGATCGCTTGAACGACGCGGCCGATCTCGTGGTCGGTATAGGCGGCATAGGCAGCAAAGACCTCGACCTGTCGGATGAAGAGCTTCTTCTCGTCATCGTTCAGGGTGTCCCAAGGCTTGAGTTTGTCCGCGGGCCATGCGGCTAGTTTGGCGTCCTGCGGCACCAGCCCCAGCTTCTTCTGGTTCTCGAAGATCGTCTGGCGCAGCGCCTCGTACCCATCATCGAAGAGCTTCATGCCTTCGATTTTCTCGACCCATTCCTTTGTCGGATGGTGCGGGGCATGGGTGGCGCCCGGGGCATATTTCACGAAGAACGGCTTTTCCGGATCGACCTGGTGCAGGTCGGTGATCCATCCAATCGCTTCATCGGCCATGCCGGTGATCAGATTCCATTCCGGATCGCCGTCAAACGGGTAGATCTGGGTGGTATTGCGAAACAGGTTCGGCTGCCACTGGTTGGCGTCGCCACCGACAAAGCCATAGAAGTATTCGAAACCGAGACCGCTCGGCCACTGTTCGAAGGGACCGGCTACGCTGGCCTGAAAGGCTGGCACGTTGTGGTTCTTGCCGAACCAAGAGGTACTGTAGCCGTTCTCCTGCAGAATTCGGCCGATGGTCGCCTTGTCTTTGGTGATGATGGAATTGTAGCCGGGATAGGCCGTCGATTGCTCCGAGATGACACCAAAGCCTACCGAGTGGTGGTTGCGCCCAGTGATCAGTGCGGCCCGCGTCGGCGAGCAGAGAGCGGTGGAGTGGATGTTGGTATAGCTCAGCCCCTCGGCGGCCAGGGCATCCATTGTCTCGGTCGGAATGACTCCGCCGAAGGTGCTTGGAACACCGAAGCCTGCGTCATCGGTGATGATCAGCAGCACGTTGGGCGCCTCTTCCGGGGGAACGACGCGCGGCGGCCACCAGGGCGTGGACTTGTTCGCCTGTTCCTCGATCTTGCCGCCAAACGCCATCGGCGGCGGGGGCAGTTGCGTGCCGTCGAGCGTAATGGTGGAAGATGGGGATCCAGTTGGTGTTTGTGCCAGTCCGGGCAGAAGTGAACTGGTCAGCATGACAAGGACCGCCGGCACTGCCAGGACGATCTTCCGATTGAAAGACATCGACTTTTTCCGATCTGATGGCGCGAAATGAAAGCGCCGGGCCGACGCGTTTGCGGGCCCGGCGCTACTGAATCGGCCCTGAAGCCTACATTTCAGGGCAAGGGATCACTCCATTCCCAGCACCTTCTTGACTTCCATTTCGAGCTGAGACGGGTTGCCTTCATGCTGACCGCTCAGGGCGATGATCTGACCGAGTTGCTCTTCGGTCGCGTCCGCCGGAATCTCGACGTTGACTCCGGCACTTTCAAGTTCGCCCTGAGCTTGAGCATGCAAGCCTCCCTGGGCAAATGCAGACATGGCGAGAAGGCCGGAAATTGCGGCCGCAGAAATGAGACGAGTAAACATTGGTCTTCCTCCATATGGACCAGCGCCATCCGTCTGGCACAAAGAGAAATGCAGGTCGCCAAAACAGATGACGCTACGTCATCATGAGCCCCCCACATTAATGGCGCAAGGACAAAGATGCGCTACTTCGCTGCTGAATTTCTTGATTCAGATCAAATTGTTTTGGGAGATTTGACTTTACGGGCCAAGATCTAAATAGAGGGTCGGAGAAACGGCATGAGTTACAACATCCCCTTGATACGGGTCGCCGCGATCGCACCAATCCACAGGTGGCTCGTCGATCGGCAACTCGATGCCAGACCGTTCCTTGAGCGTTCCGGGCTCGGTTGGGTTTCACTTGCCGACCTGCTTCTGCCAATTCCCGTGTCGGGAGCTGTTCGGTTGCTGGTAGACATCGCGCGGGCCGAAGGACCGGACGCGCCATACCGGATGGCCCGTGAACGTGGTGGGTTCGAGATCGGCTTGATCGGAGCGGCTGCACTTCAAGGGCCGACCGTACGTGACGGGTTCCGGCGGCTTTCTCGTCAAATGCCGCTCCATTGTACCCACGAGGTGTTTTCCGTTCAGACCGTCGGGGCAAACATTACCATCAACGATGGTTGGACGCTGAGTCTCGGCGACGACGAAGTTCTGCATTATGTGCAGCAGTATGTGGCTGCGTTGGTGGACTCGATTTGCAGCGTCGCAACGGGGCGCGCGCCAAGCGTGACGCGGGTGGGTATGGTGCCGCATCCGCAATTGGGCGTTTCACACCTCCGGCCTTGGCTCGGTGATCGGGTCGTCGGACGTGCGGATCGCCTGCTCGATATCCTCGTAGACAGTGACGTGGCCGATCTGGCTATGCCGGAACACATCCGCGAAAAGGCTGATTCCAGATTTGTTGGCAAGGTCGCGCCGCTGAACGTGGGCAACAGCCTGTCCGGCGACGTGGCCACGCTTGTTGCCAGCATGATGTCGCACCAGAAACCCACAGTCGATGCCTTGGCGGCGACGGCAGGAATGAGCGCGCGCACTTTCCGGCGACGGCTTTCGGAAGAGGGAACCTGTTTTTCCGATATCCTCGAACGAACACGTGCGCTCATAGCTCTCAATAGCCTGCAGACACCAAACCCGCCGTTGCTCCGAGACCTTGCGAGCGAGCTTGGGTATGCCAATCAGGAGACCCTGACCCGAGCGATGCAACGTTGGGCCGGCCACACGCCGACCGCGATCAAGGCCATGCAGAAATAGCGCACGGCACGCGCCCGGTCGCCGTAAGCAAGCCCATGGCACTGATCTCTCATTCGTCCCCGAGAACGGCGCCTAAGGCGTTCCAGCAACTTTGAGCAGCACCGCGAAGACTGGCGGAGCGAAGGCGCCCCCCATGTCAGATAGGAGAGGATCATCGCCCCGCGCTTCCCGACGTGTCACTGCGGCGCGCGAAAGTTTTTCGGCCCGCCCCAGAAAGTCTGCCCTAAATCCGGTGTATACTAGATCGGCGAGGTATGGGCGCGTTCCTGGTGAGAGCGCGGAATACCTTCCGGCGTAATCTTGATATCGAAGCGGGCCTTGTCACAGGCTTGCCAAGTCGGCGTCGGGATCTCGAGAACACTTGCGTAACAGACAGCCGGAACCGAGGGGTCGAAATCCGTGTCGGTCCAGACAGCGCGCAATTCTGGAGCGCCGATCGTGTTGGTCCACGTCGCTTGTTCTACATCCACAGTGTTGCCAACCGGATCGCTGGCGCGTCCGTCAGCCCCGATTTCGCGACCATCCGAGACCGCCAAGTCAGAGATCCGCTCATGGCGCTCGCTGTCGGTATCGACCCAGCCCTTGATGATCTTTTTCCCGTCGAGATTTCCCGACCAGGGATCCTTGAGTGCCCCAACCATGAAGACGGGCGCGTTTACCCCATCGGGCGCGGTGGCAAGGTCACCGCGCATCGGCACTCCCCTCGCATATCCGATCTCGACCACGTCGGGCCGATAGATTTCCTCCTAGGCATGTCGGCAGCGGTCCAGTCGCGACGGTAGAACGATCCGAGGCTAAGGTTCGAGAAGCGCCACAGCCAGACCTTGCGCTGGAAGCCCCAAGGTCGGCTATGCGCAGTCATCGGACCTGTCGGCCCGAGCACACAGACACCGAGCGGCCATGTCGCCAGCAAGTCTGCTTGGCCGACCATGGAGGCATCTGATCGAAATGATCAGATGACTGCTGCGAGCCCGAAGCGGACATGGGCGGTGTCGGGAGTCGTCATGCCTACCACGCAATGCTAGCCTGGTAGTCAGACCCGCGCGAGCCCAACCGTTCACTTCTGGTGCGGGGGCTCAGGAAGACAGTGTTGGAAAGGCGACTACTGCCATGGCGATCTCCGAACCCTTCGATACCGCAACTCATCTGGAGCTTGGTCTTATGCAGGGGTTTCCGCCGCCTGCCGGTAAGCGGGTGGATCGCTTCAATGGTGTGTGGGAGCCGCCATTCAATCGGTGGGCCTACCAGAATATGCGGCGGATCTGGCCGACAGCACCTGTGCGGCCCAGCGATGCCGGTACCGCGCTGAGGCGCGAGATCGACGCTGACATCGGCAGCCTGTCAGTTCGACGCAAGGATGGCTCTCTCGCTGATTTCGAGTGCTTCCTGCGGCAGACATTCACTGACAGCCTGATCGTGGTTCACAAGGACAGGGTCGTCTACGAGCGTTACCTCAATGGCATGACGCCGGACACGCCGCACATCATGTTCAGCTGCACCAAGTCCTTCATCGGCCTCTTCGCATTGATGGCGATCGAAGAGGGGCTGGTCACGCGGGACACCCCGATCGTGGACATCATACCGGAACTCGACAACGGATCGGGTTTTTCCGATGCCACCTTCGGTCAGGTCCTCGACATGACAGCATCGCTGAAATTCAGTGAGTACTATGCCGACCCCGACGCAGAGATCCACGATTACGTCGCGGTTCTTGGGGCCGGCTTAAAGGCGGTCGATTGGGACGGACCACAGAGCCTCTATGACTATGCCAGCACACTGACCAAGCTCGAGGGGCGCGCGCATGGGTCGGTGTTCGAGTACCAGACGCCGCAGGCCGATGTCCTGAACTGGGCGGTCAGTCGACTGTTCGGTCAGAATTTTGTGACCCTACTGGAAAGCCGCCTGTGGTCAAGACTCGGCATGACCGGCGAGGCCTATGTCCTTCTGGATGCCACGGGCAACCTCTTCGCCGGGGGTGGGCTGAACGCCACGGCAGAGGACATGGCGCGCTTTGCCGCGGCAATGCTCCGGAATGGCCGTGTTGGCGGTGACCAGATCATCCCCGAAGCGGTGATCGACACGCTTTCACAAGGGGGGTCCACCGAAGCCTTCCTGAGGGGCCCGAGTGCAGAAGAAGACATGGCGAATGGCCATTGGAGCTATTGCGCACAATGGTGGATCAGAAACACGCCCGGGTCGGAAGCGATCATCGCGCTCGGGGTGAACGGCCAATGGATCTACATTGACCGAAACAGGGAGATTGCGGTCATCAAGCAATCAAGCCAGCCCGAAGCGGACAGTTGGTACTTCCACGACTATACTTGCAACGCGATGGACGCTCTGGTCCGGCATGTTGCAGGCGAGCACGTGACATAGTGAGCAGGAAGACGTTGGATGCGAGCTTCGGCTCCGTCCCGCGCAGCCGACCTTGCCCCAAGTTCACCCAACGGCAGGAATGCGCAGCTTGCTGATCTCGACTGCTCGCGTGGTCTGCGACGCCACCGGCCGCTGATCTATCGGCAACTTTGCCGACCTTGCTGTCATCTGACGAAAAGGCTCAGATGACCGTTGTGAGCCCGAAGTGGACTTAACTCTTCAAGATTCTTGCCGTTGCTGCGATCCCGTTGACCAAGAACTCTGGCAGCGCGGCAATTCAAAAAGCGATTCTCCATTCCGCCCACAGCGAATGTGTCGATCTGAACGAGAGACTTGCGGAACTTTTTCCGTTCGCTTCACGGATTTTTGGCGTCGTCTGGTTCCGGCGATTCAGATAGGTTCTTTACGTTGGCCTCGGATTCCCGGTCCGTGCCTTTTCCTCTCTCTGCGGAGATGACAGCCCGCAAGACCGAATGCGGGACATCGCTTTGACCTCGAGCCACACCACCCCGCTGAGCCCGCACGAGCATCCACACGAGTTGAACAACACGCGCGGGCTGTTGCTGATGGGGCTTGGCTTTCTGCTATTCTCGGCCGCCGACGCCCAGGCAAAGCTGCTGACGGAGTCATTCCATCCGGTGCAGATCGTCTGGTTCCGTCAACTTGGGTTGCTCTCCGGTGTGGTGATTGCGCTGGCCATACGGGGGCCGTCGATCTTACGCACCCGCCATCCTGTGCTGCAGATCGCACGCGGGATGTTGGCAGTGATATCTGCGACATGTTTCATATTTGCCGTGAAATTCGTACCGCTGGCGGACGCTGTAGCGGTCAGTTTCGTCGCCCCATTTCTGGTCACGGCGATGGGGGCGTTGCTGCTGGGCGAGCGAGTCGGCTTGAAGCGCTGGATCGCCGTTGCCATCGGTTTCGTCGGGACACTGATCGTGATCCGCCCGGGGATGGGAGTCATGCATCCGGCGGTGTTGTTGGTTTTGGTCGCGGCGTCTGCCTTTGCCGTGCGGCAGGTGCTGTCGAGGCGGTTGGCCTCGAGCGACCAGACGATCACCACTGTCGCATATACTGCGCTTGCGAGCGTGCTGGCTCTGTCATTTTCATTACCCTTTTTCTGGACGATGCCCGAGGCAGACTTGCAATGGGCGCTGCTGGCCGGCATGGCCGTGTTCGCGGCACTGGGCGAGCTTATGATTATCAAGTCGCTGGAAATAGCACAGGCATCCGTGCTGGCGCCGATGCACTACAGCCTGATAATCTGGAGCACGTTCTGGGGTTGGCTGGTATTCGACCAGTTGCCAGACCGATGGACATGGACCGGCGCTGCGATCATTGTTGCCACCGGCCTCTACATCATCCACCGGGAGCGACAGCTGGCCAGCGTCGATTGAGGTGACGGTTCTCAGACCGGGAGCTTCGTCCGCACTCCGGACCTAGCTTGGATACGAGAGATTGTCTGCAATGCGCAGTGAGCACCAGTTGGCCTCTGCGGGCCGAACAACTGGACTGTCCGCACTGCGGGTATCGACTATCCGGACGATGCCGCACAGCGCAAAGAACGTCGGCTTTGACGAGGCCGCGCCGCGGCGATGATCATCTTGGCGAATGTCTGTTCAGGGCCGTTCGCATCGGTCGGAAACCTTGCTGCGCGTGCGAAGTGCCGCTCCCGGCCAACGGCCGCAAAGCGCAGGTAGCGCCAGTTGTTCGCAAGGTGCCGAGCGACCGGAGAGCCCGCATGTGAGAAGGCCAACGCGCCTGCAACGAACGACCGGATTGTCCTTCGGCCCGTCTGGCCGTGTTGAGTATTGGAGTAATCCACGGTTCCTCGCATATCGGCCTGGTCATGTGGTTGGCTTTGGATGGAAGGATCGGCACAGCAATGCCTATCCGGATTAACCGGCCCAGGAACATACACGCACAGTTCTCGTCCAATATACTGGATGGTTTTGTCGACTGAGTTAGTTGCCCGCCGGACCTTCGCACTCGTCGCCACGTCAAAAATCCGGCACGTTCAGGGGGTATCTTTGGGGGCACGGATTAGTTTTTGATTCTGAATGCTATTTTTTATCAATGGCTTGAGTGTATTTTAAGAAGCCGCCCCCGGCACCACTTATTCAGCTAATCCCCTGACTATAGTCAGATATCTTGCTTCCCGAAGACATCTATCCACCGAGATATTCACCCTTTGCGCGTCGCTTGAGGGCATATCAGGCGTATTCTGGGGCCTGACAAAATTCGCTTTCAGACCTTACTGCATTGATAGCAAGAGGCAGGCTTTCACTTGCCGCGTTCTTCCCGCCAACGCGCCCAGCGCTTTCTGACTAAAGAGGTCCGCGATGCGGCGCTAATAGAGCCCCGCCTCGCGCAGCGTCGTCGCCACAATGTGGCGCAAGCCCTTGAGCGTGTGGCTGGGCGCGATCAACCGTTCCTCCTCCAGCCCGGTCCTGAAGCCGTTCCAGACGGCAGCAAAGCCGTTGTAGGTCCATGCCGCACCGGTCGCACTGACCAGCACCGTGGCCGCCTCATGCTCGGGGATGCTGTCGAGCGCCGCCTGCAACGGCGAACTGACGGGAATCCCCACCTCCTCACCGGTCTTGCGCGCACGCACCAGATCGTGTCGCCGTCGATCTGTTCCTCGCGCAGCGTCAGAGCGTCTGAAAGGTCGCGCCTGGCGTTCATCATCAACGCTAGCGCCACCCGCACATGCGGCTTTCTCTTCTTCGAGAACCGGGCAAAAGGTGGGGCGAAACACGATGCGCACTATCCTGATCGGCCTCGTCCCCGTCGAGTATGAATTCGAGCGTCGACCAGACCATGTTGATGGAGTGATCGTGCAGTAGTTTGCGCAAGCGCAAACTTTCGCTGCTCGAAGATCGCTAATCACACGTTCCAGAGCCCCAAGCGGGCGCGGGAAAGGGAGCGTGGAGATGGCCCATGCAATCACCATTGTGGCAAGGACACTTCTTGTTCTTCTGTGTCTTGCCGCACCGGTGCATGCGGATGTCCTGATCTCCGGCTTTCTCGACGACGTAACACCGGCAGAGCTGGTGCCAGGAGCAACAGCGTTCGGTGCGCCGGACGGGAACGGGATCGTGCCGGCGCTTTCGGGCGGGGAGACCGTCGGCTGGGTATTTCTGACGTCGGACTTCGTGCCCACGACCGGCTACTCCGGCAAGCCGATCCACATCGTCGCCGGCCTCTCTCCCGATGCGCGGCTGATCGGCGCGAAACTTGTCAAGCATTCCGAACCGATCGTGCTGGTCGGCATCCCGGAGAGCGAGATCCGCGCGGTGATCGACCATTATGCCGGTTTCGACCTGCAGGGCGCGTCGGGCGCGCGGGATGCCGAAGATCTGGAGATCGTTTCCGGCGCGACCGTTACAATCATGGTCATCGACGACTCCATCCTGCGGGCCGGGATCAAGGTCGCTCGCGCGCTCAGCCTCAAGGGGTTTGCGGACGAGGCCCCGTCCGGACCGACCCGTGTCATCGACCGGGAGGCCGGGGAACTCGCGGACTGGGAAACGCTCGCAGGCAATGGGGCCTTGCGGCGCCTGAGCCTCGACGTCGCGACGGTCAATGCCGATTTCGCCGCGCTTGGCGATCCGCGCACTGGCAAGCACGCCGAGCCGGGCCCCGACGACACGGCCCAGGTGGACGTCTGGACGGCGCTGGTCAGCCAGCCCGCGATCGGCCGCTCTCTGCTCGGCGACGCCGCCTACGCAAACCTCGCGGAGCGGTTGCAACCGGGGGACGAGGCGATTGCCGTGTTCGGCGCCGGCCGGTGGTCCTTCAAGGGGTCGGGCTACGTGCGCGGCGGCATCTTCGACAGGTTCCAGTTGATCCAGGGCGAGATCTCGCATCGGTTCCGCGACCGCGAGCAAAGCCGGGTCGTGCATATCGCCGCCGCCGGGGCGCCGGAGTTTCCGGAGATGGACCTGTTCATCATCCCGGCCGATGCCGGTTTCGATCCGGCCGCGCCCTACCGTCTGCAGTTCCTTGTCAGCCGCTCCGTGGGGCCGATTGAGAAGGTCTTCCTGACCTACGACCTCGGATACGAGTTGCCGGAAGCCTACACGCGCACCATAGCACCGCCGCCTGCGCCTACACCGGTTGCCGACACTTCCGACCTGGAGGCCCGCGACGCCCTCTGGCAACGGATCTGGCAGACCAAGCGCACGCAGGTCTTGGTGCTTTCGGCCGCCCTCGCCCTCCTGACCGGCATCTTCTTCTTCCAGTCCTACGCCACCCGGAACGCCCGCTTCTTCGCGGCGTTGCGCAACGCGTATCTCGTCTTCACGCTGGTCTTCGTCGGCTGGATCGCCAATGCGCAGCTCTCTGTGGTCAACGTGATGGCCGTGGCCAATGCGCTCTTCAGCGACTTCCAGTGGCAGACCTTCCTGATGGATCCGCTGATCTTCATCCTGTGGTTCGCCGTGGCCGCGGCGCTGCTGTTCTGGGCGCGCGGCGCCTATTGCGGCTGGCTCTGCCCGTTCGGGGCGCTGCAGGAGCTGTCAAACAAGATCGCCCGCCGCCTTGGCGTGCCGCAGGTAACTCTGCCGTGGGGCCTGCATGAGCGACTCTGGGCGCTGAAATACATGCTGTTCCTCGGGCTGTTCGGAGCCTCGCTCTACTCGCTGGAACTGGCGGAGCGCCTTGCGGAGGTAGAGCCGTTCAAGACGGCAATCATCCTGAAGTTCGCGCGTCCCCTGCCCTATGTGCTGATCGCGTTGGCCTGCCTCGTGCCGGGGCTCTTCATCGAGCGATTCTACTGCCGCTATGTCTGCCCGTTGGGCGGCGGCCTCGCCATCCCCGCTCGGCTGCACATGTTCCAGTGGCTCAAGCGCTACAAGGAATGCGGAAACCCCTGCCAGCTCTGCGCCACCGATTGCCCGGTGAAAGCCATTCATCCGTCCGGCGAGATCAACCCGAACGAATGCATCTCCTGCCTGAACTGTCAGGTGCTCTACCAGGACCACGCCCGCTGCCCGGTCGTCATCAAGACCGACAGGCGGCGCGCAAAGATCGCGGAATCGGCGGCCTCACTGGCGGCCCATGGCGAACGGCCGAACCTCGGCCACCCCAACCAGCTTGCAAGAGTCAAATGACGGAGGGAAATCCAATGAGTGACACGCAAAACGGCATGACGCGCCGGGGACTTTTCAAGGGATCGGCGGGCGTCGCGGCGCTGGCTTCAATTACCGGCGGCAGCCTCGGCCTTGTCAGCGCTCCGCGCGCTGCAGCCGCCGCAGGCTCGGTCGAGGTCGCGCCGGGCGAACTCGACAGCTACTACGGCTTCTGGTCGTCCGGCCAATCGGGCGAAGTGCGCATCATCGGCGTGCCCTCGATGCGGGAGCTGATGCGCATCCCCGTCTTCAACCGATGCTCCGCCACCGGATGGGGCTCGACTCTGGAAAGCCTCAAGATCCTCACCGAGGGCCTGATGCCCGAGACAAAGGAGTTCCTCGCCAAGAGCGGCAAGCTCACCTACGACAACGGCGACCTGCACCACCCGCACATGTCCTTCACCGATGGCACCTATGACGGGCGCTACCTGTTCGCCAACGACAAGGCCAACACCCGGGTCGCGCGCATCCGCTGCGACATCATGAAGACCGACAAGATCATCGAGATTCCCAACACGTCGGACATCCACGGCCTGCGCCCGCAGAAGTACCCGCGCACCGGCTATGTCTTCGCCAATGGCGAGCACCGGGTGCCGCTGCCCAACGACGGCGTGGTGCTGGACGATCCGAGCAAGTACGTCTCGATCTTCACCGCGATCGACGGCGACACGATGGAGATCGCCTGGCAGGTGATCGTCGACGGCAACCTCGACAATTGCGACGCCGACTACGACGGGCTCTACGCCTTCTCGACCTGCTATAATTCGGAAAACGGCGTCACCCTCGCCGACATGACCGCCAACGAGCAGGACTGGGTCGTCGTCTTCGACATCAAGGCAATCGAGGCCGGCGTCGTTGCAGGCGACTACAAGGAATACAACGGCGTCAAGGTGCTCGATGGCCGGAAAGCGGGCAAGTACACGCAGTATATTCCCGTCTCCAACTCGCCGCACGGCTGCAACATGGCGCCCGACAAGCGGCACCTGTGCATCAACGGCAAGCTCTCGCCCACGGTCACCGTCGTCGACGTGACGAAGCTGCCTGAGGTCTTTGCCGGCGCCGAGCCGCGCTCCGCCGTCGTGGCCGAACCGCAACTGGGCCTCGGCCCGCTCCACACCGCCTTTGACGGCAAGGGCAACGCCTTTACCACGCTCTTCCTCGACAGCCAGATGGTGAAGTGGAGCCTCGAGGACGCCGTGCGCGCCTTCAACGGCGAGGACGTGGACCCGATCATCGAGAAGATCGACGTGCACTACCAGCCCGGCCATAACCACACCACCATGGGCGAGACGCTCGAGGCCGACGGCAAGTTCCTAATCTCGCTCAACAAGTTCTCGAAGGACCGGTTCCTGAACGTGGGCCCGCTGAAGCCCGAGAACGACCAGGTGATCGACATCTCCGGCGAGCGCATGGCGCTGGTGCACGATGGCCCGACCTTCGCCGAGCCGCACGACTGCATCCTGGTGCGTGCCGACGTGGTGAACCCGGCGTCGGTCTACGACCGGGGCGACCCGCTCTGGGAGGAGGCCCGCATTCAGGCCGAGAAGGACGGTGTGGACCTCGACTGGGGCGCCGACGTGATCCGCGACGGCAACAAGCTCCGGGTCTACATGCACTCCGTGGCGCCCGCGTTCAGCCTCGAGCAGTTCGAGGTCACCCAGGGCGACGAGGTCACGATCTACGTGACCAACATGGACGACGTGGACGACCTCACCCACGGCTTCACCCTCGGCAACCACGGCGTCGCGATGGAGGTCGGCCCGCAGGCCACCGCCTCGATCACCTTCAGAGCCGATCGTCCCGGCGTGCACTGGTACTACTGCCAGTGGTTCTGCCACGCGCTCCATATGGAGATGCGCGGTCGAATGCTGGTCAAGCCGGTCGCATAAGGGAGGACCCGACGATGCGCCTTCCGGTTCTTGCCCTGCTCCTGTCGACGATCCCGCTGGCTTGCCCGGCGGAGCGGATCGACGTGCATCCCGGGCCGGAGGCGCTGACCCGGGCCATCGCCAACGCCCGGCCCGGCGACGTGCTGGCCCTCTCCGAGGGCAGCTACGCCGGACCGGTCACCATCGACACATCCCTCACACTCACGGGACCCCTTGCCCGGATCGAAGGTCCGGGCGAGGGATCTGTTGTGACCGTAACTGCCCCGGACGTGACGATCTCCGGCCTCGCCATCACGGGCGCCGGAACGAAACTGAGCGACCTTGACAGCGGAATCCGCCTGCTCAAGGGCGCGGACCGCGCGGTGATCGAGCACGTCTCGCTCGAGGGAAACCTTATCGGCATCGACGTGCACGGCGCGAAGGGCGTCACCATCCGCGGCAACCGCATCGACGGGCGCAACGACCTGCGCGTCGCCGAGCGCGGCCCCGGCATCTACGTCTGGAATGCGCCGGGCCTGACGGTGGAGGACAACGTCATCTCCAAGGGCCGCGACGGGGTGTTCATCACCACCTCCAACGAGGCCATCTATCGCCGCAACCGGTTCAGCGAGCTGCGCTTCGCCTTCCACTCGATGTACGCCAACCGGATCGAGGTGACCGACAATATCAGCCGCGGCAACGACATGGGCTTCGCCTTCATGTACTCCACCCGGCTGACGGTCGAACGGAACCTCTCCGAGGGCGACGCCAACCATGGCTTCTTCATGAACTTCGCCAACAAGGCAGAGTTGCGCCACAACGAGGTGCGGGACGGCGGCGAGAAGTGCCTGTTCATCTACAATTCCAACCACAACCTGTTCGAGGCCAACCGCTTCCAGGGCTGCGGGATCGGCGTACACTTCACTGCTGGCAGCCAGGGCAACGTGCTGACCGGAAATGCCTTTGTCGGCAACCGGACACAGGTGAAATACGTCGGCACCCGCTGGCTTGAATGGTCGGACGGGACACGCGGCAATTACTGGTCCGACCATGTCGCCTTCGACGTGAACGGCGATCGCCTGGCCGACAGCCCCTACCGCCCCAACGACAGCATCGACCGGCTGGTCTGGTCGCAACCGGCCGCCAAGCTGCTGATGGGCGCGCCTGCCATGCAGCTCATCCGCTGGTCTCAATCCCGCTTTCCGGGGCTGCTGCCCGGCGGCGTGATCGACAGTCATCCGCTCGTCTCGCCGGTCGGCGCGGGCGTTCCTGCACAGGAGACAAGGCCGTGACAGACACCATTCTCGACATCCGGAATCTCTCGCTGTCATTCGGCCGCCTAAGGGCGCTCGACGCGGTCTGCCTGCAGGTGCAGGCCGGCGAGAGGCTGGCTCTGCTCGGTCATAACGGGGCCGGGAAATCCACGCTCTTCAAGGCGGTGCTCGGGTTTCTCGCGCCAGACGCCGGCTCCATCGCTATCGCGGGCCACGTGCCGGCAACAGACGCCGCTCGGATCGCTATCAATTATCTCCCCGAAGTGGTCGCCTTCCCGCGCAGCCTGACGGGCCGCGAGGTGCTGGCCTATTTCTCCGGCCTTCGCAGCACCCCGAAGGCCGGCGTCGCCGATCTGCTGGAGCGCGTCGGTCTGAGCGACGCCGCCGACCGCGCCGTGGGCACCTATTCCAAGGGGATGCGGCAACGGCTGGGGCTTGCCCAGGCCCTGATCGGCGCGCCGCGCCTGCTGTTGCTGGACGAACCGACGAGCGGGCTCGACCCGGTGTCCCGGCACGAGTTCTACGCGGTGATCGCCGAGGCGGCTGCGCGCGGCTCGGCGGTCCTGCTGTCGTCACACGGGCTGGAAGAAATCCAGACCCGCACCGACCGTGTGGCGATCCTCGCGCGTGGCGCGCTCAGGGCCGACGGCACGCTAGAAGAACTCGCCCGCCGGGCCGCGTTGCCGACGACCATCCGCGTGACCGCCCTCCCGGGCGAGGCCGACCGGCTGCAGACCGAGTTCGGCGGCCGGAGGATCAATGGCTGCCGGCTGGAGATCGACTGCACCGCCGAGGCAAAGCTGGCCCTGCTGGCCCGCATCGGCACCCGCAGCGACGTGCTGCAGGACATCGACGTGGCCGTCCCCGGGCTTGACGACATCTATCGCCACCACTCCAACCAGTCCGACGAGGAGGCCAGCGCATGAGTACCCGCATCGGCACCGTCTTCGCGCAGGAATTGCGCCTCGCCCGCCGCAACCTATGGGTCGCGCTGGCGACCGTTGTCCTGGCGCTCTTCGCCCTCGCGCTCGCCTTCTTCGCAGCGGGCCAGGGCGCGGCACTGGACGCCGATGTGCTCAGCCTCACCTCGGCCAGCCTCGCGACACTCTCGGTCTACCTGATCCCCTTGATCGCGCTGCTGATGTCCTACGATTCCTTTGCGGGCGAGATCGAGCGCGGCGCGCTCGCATTAACCTTCGCCACGCCGGTCCGCCGGTCGGAGGTCTTTGTCGCGAAGTTCCTCGCGCAATGTGCGGCGGTGGGGCTTTCGATCGTTCTGGCCTATTCCATCGCCGGGCTGGCAGTCCTGCCGCTTCTCGGCGCGGGGCCGGAAGGAATCGCCGCCTGGCTCCGCCTGATTGGCTCCTCCGTGGCGCTCGGGGCCGTCTTCGTGGCCGTCGGGCTCATGTTGTCGGCCTTCTCCGGGCGCACCGCCCGTGCCGCCGCGCTGGCCATCGGCACATGGCTCTTGCTGGTCGTGCTCTACGATCTCGCCCTGCTCGGCGGCATCATGGCGGCCGGCGAAGGCCCCTTCGCCTCGCATGTTTTCCCCTGGCTGGTGATCGCCAACCCCGCCGACGCCTTCCGCCTCTACAACCTTGCCTCGCTCGAAACCGCGCCGGTGGCCGGGATCGACGGGCTGGCCCGCACCCTGCCCTTCCCGCCGGTCGCCGCGCTCGGCGCGTTGGCGCTCTGGCTCGGGGCCATGGTCGGGCTCGGCATCTTCCGTACGAAAAGGATCGTCCCATGACACGGCTCGCACTGTCCCTTGCGCTCGCCCTTGCACTCGCCGGCTGCAAGGAGGAAACCGCCGGGATCCCCTCTCCCACCGAGATGACCGACGAGGCGCTCGGCCACTATTGCCAGATGTTCGTGGCCGACCACCCGGGGCCCAAGGCGCAGATCCACCTCAAGGGCTACGACGCTCCACTCTGGTTCAGCCAAGTCACCGATGCGGTCGCTTATATCAGCGACGCGGAACGGGACGGCGAGATCGCGGCGATCTACCTCTCCGACATGGGACGTGCCGAGAGCTGGGCCATCCCCGGCACCGGAAACTGGCTGGAGGCAGGCGCGGCGCACCTTGTGATCGAGAGCAGCCGGCTCGGCGGCATGGGGTTACCCGAGGCGATCCCATTTGGAGAGGAAAGCGCCGCACGCGCCTTCGCCGCCGAGAATGGCGGACGGATCGTCGCCTTTTCCGAGATCCCGGCAGCCTATGCCCACCCGGACATGGAGACGATGACCGCCAGCGACATGCACGCGGGGATGCACTGATGGCGCCGCGTTTTTCCAGACGACGCTTCCTCGCCGTGGCCGCAGCCGCCTGCACCGCCGCACAAGTCCGCGCCGAGGCTCCGCTCGCAACCTGGCGCGGCCCGGCCCTTGGGACACTGGCAGAGGTGCGTCTTGCGGGGCTGGACGATGCGGAGGCCGCGCCGATCCTCGCCAAAGTCGAGGCCGAGCTTGCCCGCATCGACCGGCTGTTTTCGCTCTACCGAGAGGACAGCGCGCTGGTGCACCTGAACCGTGACGGCGTCCTGCCCGACCCCGAGCCCGATTTCCTGCACCTGCTGTCGCTGGCGCGCACCGTGCATCTCGCGACCGAAGGCGCATTTGACCCGACCGTGCAACCGCTCTTCGCGCTGCATGCCGAACATGCCGCCGCCGGGCGGAGCGTCGATCCGGAACTCTTAAGCGACGCTCGCAGCCGCGTCGGTTTCGAGCGCGTCCAGTTCGATGGCCAGTCGGTGTACTTCGAGCGCCCCGGCATGGCGATGACCCTGAACGGGATCGCGCAGGGCTATGCCACCGACCGGCTCACCGACCTGCTCCAGCAGGCCGGGCTACAAGATATCATGGTGAACGCCGGGGAGATCCGCGCGATTGGTTCCGAGCAGGGCGCGCGAGGCTGGCCGGTGCGGCTGCCCGGCGGGCGGCTCTGCCGGCTCGAGAACCGGGCGGTGGCCACGTCCGATCTGCTCGGCACACTCGTCGATCCGGCACGCGGCGTCGGACACATCTTTGCCCCGTCGCAGGGAACGCGCCCGTTGCGTCAAGGGCCCGTCACGGCGTTTCATGAAAGCGCGGCGGTAGCAGATGCCGCCTCGACCGCTGCCGTCGTCCTTGACGACCGGCAACTCGCCCTGCTCGGCCCGCTCGGCGTGCACCTGCAGCCCTCGGGGTGACTTCGTGGTACCGGACGAGGGCAGCCATCCCGATTCCCAAGGAGGAGGCCATGAGCCGCCCGGATCCGCATGACCCCGACCTGCCCCTGTCCGCGCTCTTCGCGGAATGGCCGGACCTGGCCCCGCTGTTCTGGGAGCGGAACATGCTCTGCCCGGGATGCCCCATCGCCCCGTTTCACACGTTGACTGATGCCTGTGAAGTCTACGGGATCGACGAAGCCGACGTCCGGGCTATCGTCATGCAGGTCTTGCCGCGCGACTAGCCCTTCGGACGTGACAACAGCATCAGAGCATGCGGGTCGGTGACGACGATATGCTTGCGGCTGGACCGCACGATACCGTCTTTTTCCCAAGCCGAAAGAAGCCGCGAGACCGTGTGAAGCGTCGTGCCAGTCATGTCGGAGATGTTGTGACGTGTCACGGGAAAGCCGATCTCGATGCCCACCTCCGACTTCTGCCCGCTCTGGTTGGCCATCCGCAGCAGAACCGCCGCCACCCGCTGCTCCACGGCCTGCGTCGCCATCTCGGTCAGCGTCGTCTGGATCTCCCCCAGCCGCTGGCCGAGCGTCTTGTAGCTTTCCGTCGCGAAGCCTTCGTACTGCGCGATGTAGCTCTCCCACAACCGCGTGGGCCAGGAGAGCGCGATCGATTCCGCCGCGGCCACCGCCGTCGCCGGATAGGTTGAACGTTGCAGCGCCTTCGCGATCCCGAAAAGCTGACCGGGCGAGATGTGCAGCACGATGATCTGCTCACCATCCGGCGTCGTACGGATCACGCGCAGGTACCCGTCGAGCAGCAGGTAGAACCGCTCCGCCTCATGCCCTTCCCGGAAGATGGTCGCACCTTCCTCGTACCGCCGCGACGTGGCGTCGTCGAGGATTTGCCGGATCTGGTCCCGGTCGAGCCGGGAAAAGGGCGGCAACCCGGTCAGCAGGCTGGTGTCGAGTTTCAAGGATTCCGTCCGGAAGTTTGAGCAAACGCAAAGTTCGCCGGCCGCTTCTAACGCAAAAGCCGGGCCAACGGAAAGCCACGACTGGATGGAAAGGATTCCCGATGATGAAACCGCTGATGCTGGCCGCCCTTCTTGCTGTCATCGCAGGTATCGCTGCCGCCGAGACCCACGAGGTGCAGATGCTCAACAAGGGCGAGGCCGGCAGCATGGTGTTCGTGCCCGCCTATGTGAAGGCTGCGCCCGGCGATGTGGTCCGCTTTGTCTCTGTGGATGCCGGGCACAACGTGGAAAGCATCGAAGGCATGCTTCCCGAGGGTGTCGAGGCGTTCAAGACCAAACCCTCCGAGGACTTCGAACTGACGGTCGCCGCAGAGGGTCTCTACGGCATCAAGTGCACGCCGCATTACGGCATGGGAATGGTCGCTCTTGTTCAGGTCGGCGATGCCGTGAATCTCGAGGCCGCGACCGCGGTGAAGCAGCGTGGCAAGTCCCGCCAGCGCATGGCGGATCTTCTGGCAAGGGTGGAATGAACGCAACCCGGCCCGCAGGACCAAGACACGCCCCTCAAGATCGGAGGCCAGATTGACCATTCGTTCGGACTACCGCGGGCCGGCCCTGTTTTCCGGAGGCTTCCGCCCGTTCTTCCTCGCCGCAATGTTGTTCGCAATCGGCGTCATCCCCGCCTGGTATCTCGCCTGGCGTGGCGAGATCGCGCTGGGAGGGCCGTTTCCCGCGGTCGACTGGCACATCCACGAGATGATCTTTGGCTACGGCGCCGCCGTGGTCGCCGGCTTCCTGTTCACCGCGGTGCCCAACTGGACCGGCAGGTTGCCTACCCGAGGCTGGCCCCTCGCAGGGCTGCTCGCGCTCTGGGTCGCGGGTCGGCTGGCGCTGGCCGGGGCCTTCCCGCTCCCGCCGACCGGCGTGCTCGCCATCGACCAGGCCTTCCTTCTGGCAGTCGTCGCGATGATCGCCCGCGAAATCGTCGCCGGAAAGAACTGGCGAAACCTCAAGGTGCTGGTTCCGGTGACGCTCCTCTGGGCCGCCAACCTGGCATTCCATGCCGAAGTGCAACTCGAGGGAACCTGCGACCTGTCGCGCCGCGCGGGAACCGCCCTGCTGATCTTTCTCATCATGCTGATCGGCGGCCGCATCGTGCCAAGCTTCACCCGCAACTGGCTCGCCAAGGCGGGTGCCCAGCGCATGCCCGTACCCTTCAACCGGTTCGACGGGCTCTGCATCGGTGCGGGCACAATTGCGCTCGTGGTCTGGTGTGTCTTGCCCGACACCCCGTTGGCCGGGTTCGCGGCGGCCGCCGCCGCGGGACTTCACCTGGGCCGCCTGGCCCGGTGGCGTGGCATGGCGAGCTGGAGATCACCGCTGCTCCTGATGCTGCACGCCGCTTACCTGATGATCCCCCTTGGGTTTGTCAGCGTGGCCGCTGCCGCCGCAGGTCTGGCCGGTCCCGACGTCCCATCCCATCTGTTCGGAATAGGCGCGATCGGCGGCATGACCGTCGCCGTGATGATGCGAGCGAGCCTTGGCCATACCGGGCGGAACCTGGTCGCCGGCCCTTGGTTGACCGCATCTTTCGTGCTGGTGCTGCTCGCAGCTCTTGCCCGGCTGGCCGGCTACGAGCCTCTTCTGAAAGGCATCGACGGCATCTCTTTGGCGGCCGTTTTCTGGACGGTGGCTTTCGCTCTACTGGCAACGCGTCTTGCGCCATGGCTGCTGACCGACAAGGCAGCCGCGCGCGCGCCCAACGCCCGGGTTCGGACTACCGCAATCAATCGGCAAATCTGACCGCCGTCAGAGTTTCCGGGACAGGACGGGCGACTTCGTAACGAGAGTTCCGGTTCACCTTCAGTTTGAAAATCCTGCGGCCGCGTTCTTCTCGTGCAAGCGACGTTTCCGGATGGTCCGTTGCGCGACCTCCGACCTGGTGAACAGGATCATTGCGCTGCGAGCGCGGTACACTTCGGCGGGCGTCTAACTGCCAAGGCTCTCACTCTAGCGCCGGTTCTTGTAAACATGGAGGAAGTCGTCGATCTGCCGTATAGAATGCGCCGGGAACGAAGTGGTTCTCCCGCAGGAATCGGTTTTCATCGCCCGATACCTTGGTTCAATCTTCCATTGGGTCTGAGTGCACTTACGTCAAGCTGCAGCGCTTTCTCGTCCGAAAGATACAATTCCCCGACAGGCTCGCCGGAGAGATGAACTTGCCGATGATCCCACGGGCGTCGGATGATATAGGCTATGCCGGTCCGGTCAGCATGGAAGCCGATGCCAGGAATGACCCGGAAGATGCCCTCGCGGCCTTCCGTGCTGCCTTCACGCTGTAACACCAACTGAAAGAACAATGACATGTTGAAAGTGGGTCTTCTTGGTGCCGGCCGCATCGCCGGCGTTCACGCCACCGCCATTTCCTCCCATCCCGGCAGCACCCTGGCCGCCGTTTCGGACTTCCACCCGGAGAACGCCGAGAAGCTGGCCTCGCAATACGGCTCGGTCGCCCGCACGACAGAGGAGATCATCGCCGATGACAGCATCGATGCGGTGCTGATTGCGACCTCGACCGACACGCATTCCGTTCTGATCGAGGCGGCGACGCAGGCCGGCAAGGCGGTGCTCTGCGAGAAGCCGGTGGACCTGAGCCTCGAGCGTGCGCGAGCATGCCAGAAGGTGACCGCGACGACCGGCAAGCCAGTGATGATCGGCTTCAACCGCCGGTTCGATCCCAATTTCGGGACAATGAAGGCGGCGCTGATAGCCGGCGAGATCGGCAAGCCGGAACTGCTGTCGATCACCTCCTTCGACCCGGCGCCGCCGCCGGTAGCCTATGTCAAGGTATCCGGCGGGCTGTTCCGGGACATGATGATCCACGATTTCGACATGGCCAATTTCATGATGGGCGAGCCGCCGGTGTGGATCATGGCGGCCGGGTCGTCGATCGTGGATCCCGAGATCGGCGCTGCGGGCGACGTCGACACCGCCGTGGTGACGATGACTTATGCCGATGGTCGGATCGCGGTGATCAAGAACTCCCGCCGCGCCGTCTACGGCTATGACCAGCGGGTCGAGCTGCTCGGGTCCGAGGGGCTTCTGCAGGCTCAGAACATGCTGGAGAACACCGTGGTCAAATCCACCACCGCGGGCGTGACAGGCGCAAAGCCCACCTATTTCTTCCTCGAGCGCTACATGCCGTCCTATGCCGCCGAATGGGCAGCCTTCATGGAGGCGATCAACGGTGGCAGCGCGGTTCCGGTGACGCTCGAAGACGGCATCGCGGCGCTGGCCATGGCCGAGGCCGCTACCCGCTCGCACAAGACGGGTGCGCCCGTGCAACTGGCCGACGTCTGATATGCAGACCGTGGCGGGGGCCTGCAAACCCCTCGCCATGGCGCGGCCACATGGCCGGTCTTCTATCGCGAGAACTGCGCCGACATTGTGGTGACGGTAGACGACATCGATCGGGCGTTCATCCGGCGCGCGCGGGCGGCTCCTGCGACGGTTTCATGTCCGGCCTGCTCAAGGGCTGGCTCGACGGCGAGGCCTGACCGATGGTGCTGAAATATGCCAAAGCCTGCGGCGCCTTTGCGGTCAGCCGCCAAGGCTGCACGCCGACCCAACCGAGCGGGGAGAAGCTCCAGTTCATTTTGGAACGCGGGATTCGGTGGACAGACTTGCGCCATCAGGCCGTCAGATGCCCCTGTTTCCGCCATCCTGATCACGATGCGGACATGTCGGCCGCGCAGGAGTCGACGGTTCTGCGCCGGTTCAGCGAGGCTTCGCCGTCGGCCGCAGGATCTTTGGTAATGCGGCGCGAAATTGGATGGCGGGCAACATCTCCAACGGCGAGGCCGTGGCCGAGACGGAGGATGCCGGGCGCATCGGCCACGAGAGCGGCAAACCCGGCCGCCGGATGCCCGCCGAAACCGAGGGGCTGCGCGCCTATCTCGACCGTTACGGCGTCGCGCTCTGCGGCGGCTGGTGCTCGGGCAACCTGATGCGGGCGTCTGTGGCCGAGGAGAAGGAGGCGATCCGCCAGCAGGTCGAGCAATTCGCAGCGCTCCAGGCCCACTGCTTTGTCTATGCTGAATACGCCAATACCGTGCAGGGCGAGACCGGCACCCCTCAGCCAGCGCCCGAAACCTGGCCGGGACGCGGTGCTGGCCTGGGCGGCGAAGCACTCGGAACTGGCCAAATGGTCGGCTGATCAGGGCGTGGTTCTGAGCTATCATTACCACATGTACAGCATGATCGAAGATGCCGAGGAGATCGACTGGCTGATGGATGGCCGCGACCCGGCGCTGACGCTGGTCTATGATACCGGACACCTGCATTTCGCCGGGACGGACCCCCTGTCGGTGCTCGACAAGTGGAGCGAGCGCATCCACCACATCCATTTCAAGGACGTGCGCCAGCCGGTCATGGACCGCATCCGCGCCGAGGATCGCAGTCTTCTCTATGCCGTGGCGGGCGGGGCCCTTACCGAGCCCGGCGCCCCAGAAGGCTGCATCGACTTCCAGGCGGTCACCGACCGGCGCAAGGCGGTGAACTACGCGGGCAGGATCGTCATCGAGGCGGAGCGGGACCCGGGCATCGCGCCGCCGTTCGGCTACTCGACGACGAGCTACGAGCGTATCATCTCGAACCGCGGAAGGTCAGGGTTGCAGATTGTAAGCTGATTTCACCGGTCCCGTCCGGGGCCAGACCACGAACCATGGCAATGGAGGTTTTCATGGTGGATCGTCCTCTTGGATTTATCGGGTACTTCGGTCGCGAGTCCTGCGATCTTGATGAGTTCAAGGTGCTGACCTCCCAGAACCTCCGGACCGACGTGGTGCCCCATGCCGCGGCGGTCGAAAAGAACGTGCCGATCTACGACATGGGCCAGTTGGCCCCGGCGTTCGAGGACCCGGAGAAACGCCATGCCCTGCTGGCGGAATGGGCGTGGGTGCTGCGATACTCGGCTGGCGTCATCGCGCTGAAAGGCGCCCATGCCGACACTGCGCCGATCGACCGCGCTTCGGACGTGTTCCGACAGATCATCTCGGACGAGAAGGCGTCCAACGCCGGCAAGGGTGATCACTTTGCCGCCTCGGGGGCCAACGACCGCATCTGGAACTCGTTGCAGAAGCACTGCCTGCGCGATCCGGAGGGGTTTGCGCTCTACTTCGGCAACACTGCCATCGCGGCGGCGGCAGAGGCCTGGCTCGGACCGAACTACCAGATGACCGCGCAGGTCAACCAGGTGCGGCCAGGCGGCAAGGCGCAGCAGGCGCACCGCGACTATCACCTCGGGTTCCAGAGCGCCGAAAGCGCCGCGCGCTACCCGGCACATGCACACGAGGTCACCGCGACGCTGACCCTGCAGGGCGCGGTGGCCCATTGCGACATGCCGATCGAGAGCGGGCCGACCAAGCTCCTGCCATTCTCGCAGCTTTACGGCCCGGGTTACCTCGCCTTCCACGAGGCGGATCACGCGGCCTGGTTCGAGGAAGCCTGTATCCAGCTTCCGCTCTCCAAGGGCGACGCGGTGTTCTTCAACCCGGCGCTGTTCCACGCCGCGGGCGAGAACCGCAGCGCCGACATCGAACGGATGGTCAACCTGCTCCAGGTGTCCTCCGCCTTCGGCCGCGCGATGGAAAGCGTCGACCGCGCAGCCATGTCGACGGCCCTGCTGCCGGTGCTTATCTCGCTCAAAGAGGCGGGCCGGCTCTCGGACGGCGAGGTGCAGGCCGCGATCGCCGCGACGGCGGAGGGCTACCCCTTCCCGACCAACCTCGACACCGACCCGCCCATCGGAGGCAACGCACCGGTGAGCCAGGCCGAGCTGCTGGCACAGGCCGTTGCCGAGGGAAGCACCGCCGAGGCCTTTGCCGGCGTGCTGGCCGCCCAGAAAACCCGACAGGCCGCGTGACGCGGCGGGTCGCAACTCCAGCTCCGGCCGGCCATTCTGGCCGGTCGGAATGAAAGGACATCAGATGCCCGATCTCCTCAGAAAACCGTTTGGGTCCCGTGGCAAGGTGCACCAGATCACGCCCGATAGCGCCGGCTGGCGCTATGTCGGCTTCTCGCTCTACCGCCTGAAGGCCGGCGACACGGCGCGCGAGGCGACCAGGGAGCGCGAGGTCATCCTGGTGATGGTCGAGGGCAAGGCCCGGATACGCGGTGCGGGGCAGGACTGGGGCACCCTCGGAGAGCGGATGAACGTCTTCGAGAAGACCCCGCCGCATTGCCTCTACCTGCCCAACGGCACCGATTGGGAGGCCGAGGCGGAAACCGACTGCGTGCTCGCGGTCTGTTCCGCGCCGGGCATGGGCGGCCACGACGCGCGGCGGATCGGCCCGGACGGCATCACCCTGACCGAGCGCGGCAAGGGAACGAACACCCGGTACATCAACAACATAGCGATGGAGAAGGAGGACTTTGCCGACAGCCTGCTGGTGACGGAGGTCTTTACCCCGGCCGGCCACTGGTCGTCCTACCCGAGCCACCGCCACGACGAGGATGATTTCCCCCGGATCACCTATCTGGAGGAAACCTACTACCATCGCCTGAACCCGGCCGATGGTTTTGGCATCCAGCGTGTCTATACCGACGACGGTCAGCTCGATGAAACCATGGCAGTGTCTGACGGTGACGTCGTGCTCGTGCCGCGCGGCCACCACCCCTGCGGCGCGCCCTATGGCTTCGAGATGTACTACCTCAACGTGATGGCGGGCCCGCTGCGGAAATGGCGTTTCGTCCCCGCGCCGCAGGTCGAGTGGATCATGGAGCGCGACGCGACGTGAGGCGACGCCGGGACAAATCTCGGCGAATGGCGCCCTGAAGGCATTTTACTGCCGCCAAGCTATTCCTGGCCAAATCTGACTCCACCAAGTCTTCGATCTGTCGGGCATCAACAATGCCGCGCAAACTGGACGGCGGAAGGAGTCGAGGTTCAGCAAAACCCACGCCTGAAACGAAAGACCTCCGGCAACCGAAACCGCCCGCTTTTATCAGTTTCTGCGTGGCCAGCCTGTCGGCGAGCCTGTCTCCACCAAGGCAAAGCAGACCTTGGCGCTTGCCTTGATCGAGCAAGCCGGCTCCGTCTTGGCCGCTGCAGCCTCACGCTGCTCGGCGCCCCGTCCTACCTGCGGGGCACGCCCGCCGGTCTGGAAAGCCGTTTCAGGGCCGCAGTGCGGTAGGGCGCATTGGGGGCGCCGTAGCCGTCGTAGCCGCCGCGACGCTCGATGATCTCGAAGAAGAACCCGTCGCCATAGGGGCGCGAGTAGAGTTGGAAATACGACCCGCCCGCGCCGTCCTCGTCGTAAAGGATGTTGGCCGCCCTGAGCGCGGCCACGACGTCGCTCGTTAACCCGAAGCGAGATTCGATTTCGCCGTAGTAATTCGTCGGAATTGGCAGACTCTCAAAGCCGTTCGCGGCGAGCTTTTCGGCGGTCGCGAAGATGTCCGAGGTCGCGAAGGCAAGGTGCTGGACCGAGGAGCCGAAACTGTCGGAGACGAAGCGGCCGGCAAAGGTCCGGTGGGTATCCACCCCGTTCAGCGTGATGCGGATCGCTCCGTCGGCACTTTGCAACGCCCGCGAATGCACGATCCCGCCCGGGTCGGCCACGTCCACTTCGGGCGCCTTCTCGATCTCGAAGATCGAGGTGTAGAACAGCGCCCAAGTCAGCATTTCCTCGTGCTTCATCACCTGCGCCACGTGATCTATGCGGGTCAGCCCGGTTGGGCTGGCGGCCGCATCCGGCTCCACCGGCCTGAATTCCATCTCCCAAACCTGGCCGAGTTCCGAGGAGCGGTCGAGGAAGTGCAGGACGGAGCCGCCGACCCCGCGCACCGCTGGAATGTCCAGCTCTCCAGCCCCGAGCGGCTGGGCAAAGAGGTTCGCCCCGAGCGCACGGGCGCGCTCGGCGGTGGCGCCGGCGTCTTCCACCATCAGGCCGACGTCGCAGACACTCGTGCCATGCATGACATAGGACGAGTGAGCGAAGCCCTCCTGCTCGGTGTTGATGACAATGTTGATGCTGCCCTGCCGCCAGAGCGAGACGGATTTCGCTATATGCCGGGCGACGCGCTTGAAGCCCAGCGTGTGTAGCATCTGGCCCAGCATCTCGGCCTCGGCGTCGCTCGCAGAGAACTCGACAAACTCGACGCCAAGAACGCGCCCTTTCGGCGGCATGTCGGGCACCGGGATCCGCGTTGCGGGCTCAATGCGCTTGAGCTGGTCGGCGAGGTAGATCAGCGAGCGGTGTCCGTCGAGCGCCGCGATTCGGGCGCTGCTGCCGCGGAGCTGGTCGTTGAGGATCTCGAGGCTGAACGGGCCGTCGTAGCCGGTGACGGAGACCGCGCGGAGAAACTCCAGCACCGGCAGGTCGCCCTCGCCCGGCATCACGCGGAAATGCCGCGACATGTATTCCAGGTCCATCGCGATCATCGGCGCGTCGGAGAGCTGGACATGGAAGATGCGGTCGCCGGGGATCGCGCGGATGCCAGCGGGGTCGACCTTCTTGGCCAGGGTGTGGAAGGAGTCGAGGATCAGGCCAACGGCGGGATGATCCGCCCGGCGAACCACCTCCCAGGCGTCGCGATAATCCGAGACGAAGCGCGCCCAGGAGCGCGCCTCGTAGCCGATCCGCAGCCCCCGAGCGGCCGCGCGTTCGCCCAACTCGGCGAAATCGGCGGCAAACCGGTCGACACCGCCCAGGCAATCGGCATGGGTGCTGGAACTGACCAGTAGCAGATCGGTGCCCAGTTCTTCCATCAGGTCGAACCGGCGCTCGATCCGATCGAAGGCCTTGGCGCGAAGCGGCTCCGGCAGTCCCTCGAAATCGCGTACCGGCTGGAACAGGTCGATCTTCAGCCCGTGGTCGCGGACCATCTCGCCAATCTCGGTGGGCGAGCCGCTGTAGGCGATGAAATCCTGCTCGAATATCTCGATGCCGTCGAAACCGGCCCCTGCGATGGCGGTCAGCTTGTCGCGCAGGTCGCCGGCGATCGAAACGGTGGCAATGGAGGTCTTCATCGCTTCTCCCTTTCTGAGAGCAGGCGACGCGCGTGTCCGCCGCCACCCGTCATGTGTCAATCGGTCGACACGTGGCCAGCATTGCCATCCGGCGAGTAGATGTCGAGGATGTTCCAGTGACCCGACGTCGGCGTCGGGTTGTTGATCATCGCGACGTCGATCACCGTCGGCCGGCCGCTAGCAATCGCCGCCTCGAGCGCCGGCCTGAACGCCGCTGCCGAGGTCACGCGCACCCCGTCGCAGCCGTAGGCGCGCGCGATCGTGGCGTAGTCCGGCGTCTGCTCCTCGGGCGCGGCAGCCCGCGGGAAGGTTGTGCCGTGGGTGAGGCCGTAGTTCGCCTTCTGCAGCCCGGCGATCGTGCCGTAGGCGTTGTTGTTCATGATGATCCAGACGACCGGCGCGTTCTCCGCCGCCGCCGTGGCCAGCATCGCCGGGTTCTGCCCGAAGCCGCCGTCCCCGACGAGGCTGATCACCACCCGGTCGGGCGCCGCGATCTTGGCGCCGATGGCCGCCGGCGGGCCGAAGCCCATGGTGGCGAAGCCGCCGGGGATCAGGATCGAGCCGGGCTCGTAGATGTCGAATTGCTGGGCGACGCCGTTCTTGTTCCAGCCCACGTCCGAAGTCAGGATCGCGTCGCGCGGCATCGCCGCCCTCAGGTCGGCCAGGATGCGCTCCGGCATCATCGGGAAGGCGTCGGAGCGTTGCATCTCGACGTTCTTCTCGGCAAAGGCGGCGCGCTCGGCGGCGATCCGCTCCGCCAGCCCGGGCGCCTTGCGACCTTCGGGCAGCATCTCGCGCGCCACCCGGTTCAGAACCTTCAAAGCGGCTTTCAGGTCCGCTACCACGCCGATCTCGGTCGGGTAGTTGCGGCCGATCTCCTGCGGCTCGATGTCGATGTGGATGAGCTTCGAGCCGTCCTCGCCGATGTTGAAGGTGTATTCGGGATACCAAGACGAGCAGTCGGCCTCCTTGAAGCGGGTGCCGAGTCCGAGGATCCAGTCCGCCGCCAACGTCTGCTCGTTGGTGAATTTCATGCCCCAGAAACCGGTCATGCCGAGCACTAGCGGGTGATCGTCCGGCAGGACGCCCTTGCCCATCAGCGAATGGGCCACCGGGATCTGCATGTGGTCGACGAAGTCCCGCAACTCGTCGTAGGCCCGAGCGAGGGCCACGCCGCCGCCAACATAAAGCAGCGGCGACGTGGCGGCGGCGAGCCAGGAGACGATCTTGCGCGCGGTCTCCTGGTCGATCGACGGCTTGGTGAGGGCCTTCGTATTGCCCCTCAGCCTGTCCCAGAGCGCCACGTCGATCTCTGCGGAAAACATGTCCATCGGCACGTTCACCAGAACCGGGCCGGGCTGGCCGCTCTCGGCCAGCAGAAACGCCTTCTCGAGGATCTCGGGCAGCAGTTCGGGCGTGTCGACCCGCCAGGCCCGCTTCACGAACGGCCGGTAGATCTCGTACTGGCTGGCGTCGGCATGCAGGTTCACCTCCTGGTGGGGGTGCTTGCCGTAGTAGTAGCTCGGGATGTCCCCGGCGATCACCACCATCGGGATGCAGTCGAGTGCGGCGTTGGCGACGCCGGTCGCAGCGTTCGTCAGCCCCGGAGAGAGGTGCGACAGCAGCACCGAGGCCTTGCCCGTCACCCGCGCGTAGCCGTCGGCGGCGTGGGCCGCGATCTGCTCGTGGCGGACGTTGATGAAGCGGATCTTCGAATTGGCCAGCGACGAGAGCACCGCGATGTTGGTGTGCCCGCAGAGGCCGAAGATATGCTCGACGCCGCGCCCCTCGAGGTAGCGCACGATCTGGTTGGACATCAGGTCCTTGCCGGGGGCGATGTTGTCCTTCGCCATCACATGACCTCCGTGTTGTAGAACTCGCCGAAGAGTTCCTCGTCCGAAGGGCGATCCATCGGGATCGGGCGCGCCACCCACGTGACGTTCATGTAGTGCTTGAGCGACACGTTCTCGTTGGTGATATTGCCGCCCCAGATGCCGCAGCCGAGCGAAGAGGTCATCGGCATCCCATTCTCGAAGCTGCCGGCATTGGCCTTGGATTGCGGCTGGCGCACCATCACCCGCGAGACCGGCGCATTGGTCGCGTGGCGCAGTATGCGGTCCTCGTCGAAGCTGTAAATGCCGCAGGAATGACCCTTGCCGCCGACCTCGAAGATCGCCCGAACCTTGGCAAGCGCCTCGTCGAAGTCCCTGAACCGGTAGAGCGCCATGACCACGCAGAGCTTCTCCGAAGAGAACCGGTGCTCCGGGCCGATCTCGTCCTGCTCGACCATGATGAACTTGCGGTCCTGCGGGATCTCGAAACCGGCAATCGCGGCGATGGTCTGGGCGGAGACGGCGACGGTGTTGATCGTCCGCCGGCCCTCGTCGTCCCAGAGCGCCTTTTCGAGCAGCGCCTTTTCCGCGGCGTCGCAGAGGTAGCCGCCCTCGGCCACCAGCGCATCGCGCATCTGGTCGTAGACCTGGTCGGCGATCAGCAGGTTGCCGTCGGCCGAGCAGCCGGAGCCGAAATCCGAGGTCTTGGAGATCCGCGAGTTCATGGCCGCCTCGGCGATGTCGGCGGTCTCGTCGATCACCATGGTCGAGTTGCCCGCGCCGACGCCGTAGGCCGGCTTGCCGGAGCTGTAGGCGGCCTTGACCATCGGCTTGCC
Source organism: Tropicimonas aquimaris (assembly GCF_042676185.1). Taxonomy (NCBI): domain Bacteria; kingdom Pseudomonadati; phylum Pseudomonadota; class Alphaproteobacteria; order Rhodobacterales; family Roseobacteraceae; genus Tropicimonas; species Tropicimonas aquimaris. The sequence continues at coordinate 30,864 of NZ_JBHTJT010000049.1, forward strand.
GCCTGTGGCGAGCGTCAGGTCACACTGCTCCATCAGGTATTGGGTCATCGGGATCGACGGCTTCTCGACGCACTGGAACATGTCCGCGGGCGCGCCGAGCTTCTTCAGCGTCTCGCGCATCACCCGCACCATCTCGAAGGTGGTCGCCTTGGCGCGCGGGTGCGGCGAGAAGATCACTGCGTCCTTGCACTTGATCGCGTAGATGCCGGTGACCGGCGGCGTGAGTTCTGGATTCGTCGTCGGTATCAGCGAGGCGATGACGCCGGCCGGCTTGGCGATCTTGGTCAGGCCCTTGTCGGGATCCTCCTCGATCACGCCGACAGATTTCTCCCGAAGCGCGTCACGCAACACGCCGAGCACCTTGAAGCGTTTGCCGGCCCGCCCGGCGCGGTCGCCGATTCCGCTCTCGTCCACGCCCATCTGGGCGATCCGCACGAAAGTCTTTTCATTGCCGCAGTTCCAGCCGAGCGCGCGGGCGAGCCGGTCCACCTGCTCCTGGTCGTAGTCCTCGATCTCCTCCATCGCCTTGCGGGCGCGGGCAAGCATCTCGTCGACGGTTGCGACCTCTTCGGGCGTGATGTCTCGTGCCATGTCGTTTCCTCCTGGTGTCCTGGTCCGGCCTCAGGCCGGCTGTCGCGTGCTGCGCCGCTGACCGCCTTCAAAGACGGCGTGCGCCGCCTTAAGGCAGTTCCGGGCGTGTTGTTCGGGGCCGAACTCCGCCATCCGCGCCGCGTGCGGCAGCTCGATGGAGAGCGGCAGGTCGGGGAAAAGGTAGTTGACCGACCAGAAGTCGATGGCGCCTTCCCCCGGATAGAGCCGGGCATCGCGGGCGATGTGGATCATGTCCTCCTTGGTGAAGGCGAGATCCTCCGCATCGCAGATGTGCAGGAAATTGATCCACTCCGGCGGCACCCTCTCCAGCGCAAGCAGCGGCGCCTTGTTGAAGTGCATGTAGAGCGTGTCGACCAGCACGCCCTGGTTGTGCCGGCCGGTCCGTTCGAGGATCTCGACCACCTCTTCCAGCGTCGTCAGCCGCGAAAAAGCCGGGAACTCGAGGTTGACCGTCAGGCCGAAGGGCGCGGCGAGGTCGCAGATCTCGGCGAAGGTGTCGACGATATAGCGCTGGTCGTTGCGCACGTCGGTCCAGGCCGAGCAGATGACGTGGCGCGCGCCAAGCTCTCCGCCCGCCTCGAAGGCCGGCAGGAACTGCTTCGGGTCGAGCCCGCGCACGATCTTCATCAGTTCGATGTCGAAGCACCGCAGCCCTGTTTCCGCGAGCGCCTGTTTCGTCTCGCGCAGGATCTGCGGCGAGGTCGGGTCGATGTCCGGCTCGCCGGCCACGCCGAGGTGGAAGAGCCGGTAGCTGACGCAATCGTAGCCCGCCCTGGCGGCGATATATGTCTGCTCCGGCGGCGTGACGCCTGGCACGGTCAGGTAGGAGAGGGAATATTCGTGGCTCATGGCATTTCCTTTTCCGTCCGCTCCCAGGGTGGCGGCGGCACGTGGCTGATGCGGGCCGGCAGGGCGCGCTCGAGCAGCGCCTCCGCCACCGCCACCGGCGCGCGCAGCGCCTTCCAGTCGATCCCGGTCGCAAGCCCCATCTGTTCGCAGGCAAAGGCGGCATCCTCGGTCGCGATGTTGCCGGTCGCCTTCGGGATGAACGGGCAGCCGCCCAGCCCGCCAAGCGCGGCGTCGAAGATCCGCACGCCCGCCTGCAACCCGGCCACCATGTTGGCAATGCCGAGGCCGCGCGTGTCGTGAAGGTGCAGCGACAGGCCGACGTCCGGCCCGATCGCGTCGCGCAGGCGCGTGCAAAGCTCGAACACCTGACGCGGGTTGGCGAGGCCGGCGGTGTCGGCGATGTTGATTTCCTGAACGCCGAGCGCCGCGAAGTCGCGCGCGATCTCCAGCACCCGGGCCGGGTCCACCCTGCCCTCGAAGCCGCAACCGAGCGCCGACTGGATGCCCGCCCGCACCGCGACACCCTCGGCCAGCGCCGTCTCTATTGTCGGAACGATCGCCGCGCGGGCCTCGTTCACGCCGCGGTTGGTGTTCTTCCGCGAATGGGTCTCGGACGCGGAGACGGAGATCGAGAGGTGCCGCACGCCCACTGCCAGCGCCCGGTCGAGCCCTGCCCTGTTGAGCACCAGCGCGGTATGGACGACGCCCGGCTTCGGAACGATCCGCCCGAACAACTCGTCGGTGTCGGCCATCTGCGGCACCCATTTCGGATGCACGAAGGAGCCGACCTGGATCCGCCGCAAGCCGGCTGCTTCCAGCATCTCCAGGAAACGCAGCTTTTCGTCGACCGAGAAGACGCGAGTCTCGTTCTGCAACCCGTCGCGCAGGAACTCGTCCTCGATCAGCACGTCTCCGGAAAAGCCGTACACCTCATCCTCCCTCGGCGCGCGATGCGCCGTGCCTGTTCAGGGAAGATCCTAACGGCGTGGGAACGGAATACCGAATATCGAGATTTGCGCTTCAGCAAACATGATGTTAATTTTTGCCAGAACGAGGACCCGGGCGGATGCTGACACTCAGGCAGATCGAAGTGATCCGCGCGATCACGGTGGCAGGAACGGTGAAGGGCGCGGCCGAGATGCTTGGCGTGTCCGCACCCGGCATCAGCCGGATCATGAAACACACCGAAAGCCAGCTTGGCCTCCGGCTTTTCTCACGGACCCATGGCCGTTACGTGCCCACCGACGAGGCGCGGGATATCTTCGCGCAGGTCTCGGCGGTGTTCCACTCGGTGGAGAACCTGCAATATTCCATCGAGACGCTGAAGGCCGGCGCCGGGCGCGTCGCGGCCTTCGCAGCCGTCCCCTCGATCGCGCATCACGCCTTTCCGGCGGCGGTCGGCCGGCTGCGGCGGCGCTTTCCAGACCTCCGACTGAGCCTCAACACCATCAAGATCGAGGAGGCGATCGACTACCTGCTCCTGCGCCGCGGCGAGGTGGCGGCGCTGAGCTACAAACTCGACCACCCGGGCCTCCTGATGCAACCGCTCTACAGCGGGCGGCTCATGGCGATTGTTCCCAAGGGGCACCGGCTGGCCGAACAACGCGTTGTTTCGCTGCAAGCAATGGTGTCGGAGCCGCTGCTCGGCGTCGACACCGAGGACCCTTACGGCCGCATCCTCTACGAGCCGTTCCGCCAGAATGGCCTCGACGTCGAATATTCGGTGATGGCCCGCACCGGCCAGATGATCGCCACGCTGGTTGCGCAAGGGTTGGGCGTTGCTCTGCTGGACGAGCTGTCGCTCGCAGGACCGTCACGCCACCCCGGGATCGAGATCCGCCCCGTCGCGGAACCGACGGCCTACCGGGCCTATGCCGCGCTTAACGCCGACGAACCGCGCTCGATCTTTGCCGACGCGCTGATCGAGTTCCTGCGACTGGAAATGAACCTCGTTGCGTCCAAGCGGGAAACCCCTTGATCCGACACCGCTGCCAATGGCCCTCGCCACAAAACGCCGGAACGCCTGCCCCGCGCATGGCACTAGCGTGGGCCTCGGGTGCCAGCCCTTTTCCCGGCGCTGGCAGGCAATCGGCTGACTGATCTTCCGAAATGACGATCTCGTCCCGACATCGCCATACCGTGACGACCGTCGCACGGAGCCTCCCGGACTGTCGAAAGGCCGAAGACCCTTGTTCAAAGCCGCCGAAAGCCGGATATGATCACCTTCAATCGCACATGAGTCCCGGCTTGCGGTCGGATGGGCATGTTGCGGCATATTCAGGAAGGACACAGCGGGAATGACTGCCACTCTGGATGGGATCGTTCCGGTCATGATCACCCCGATGACAGATGACGACCGTATCGACTGGGACGGATACGCCGCGCTCGTCGAATGGTATCTCGCGCATGGTTCGCAGGCGCTATTCGCTGTCTGCCAATCCTCGGAAATGTATTTCCTGTCGCTCGAGGAGCGGGTGGAGCTGGCGCGCTTTACCGTCGAGCTGGTCGATCGCCGCGTTCCGGTGATTGCCTCCGGCCACATCGCCGGAGACCTGGACGGTCAGAAGGAGGAACTGTCGGCGATCACTGCCACCGGCATCGACGGGCTGGTGCTTGTGACCAACCGGCTAGCGGCGCAGGACGAGGACGCCGCCGTGCTGCGCAGCCACCTCGACTCGCTGCTCGGCCACCTGCCGGGCGAACTGCTGCTCGGCCTCTACGAGTGCCCGGCCCCCTATCGCCGCCTGCTCACCGACGACGAGATCAAGTACTGCGCCGATACCGGCCGCTTCGGCATTCTCAAGGATGTCTCCTGCGATCTCGATGTGATCAGACGCCGTGTGGCGCTTACCAGGGGGTCTCCGCTCCGGATCAACAACGCCAATGCCGCAATCGCCTGGTCGGCGATGCAGGCTGGCGGCGGCGGATTTTGCGGCGTGTTCAACAATTTCCACCCCGATCTCTACAGGTGGCTTCAGGACCACGGCGCCGAGCACCCGGCGCTGGCCGAAGAGTTGAGCGTGTTCCTTGCACTGGCCGCGCTCACCGAACCGATGGGCCATCCGAAGATCACCAAGCTTTATCACCAGAGGCTCGGCACCTTCGCGAGCACCCACTCCCGCGCCGTGTCCTATGACATTCGCGAACGGTTCTGGGCGCTCGAGGCGAACCTCGAGCGTATCGAGGAAGGCATTGCGCTCTATCGCCGGAAGATTGCCGCGCTGAAACCTGCTGCGGACTAGCAAAGCCCCAGAGAGGCCGAGCAGAGCGGCGCCCGATTGACGCCGCAAGCTGCCCTCAGCCGCGCGCGCCTTCCACATCCACGCTCTGACCGCTTGCCGCCGAGAGCTTGACCGCCTCGATGACCCGCAACGCGGAAAGCCCGTCCTCACCGCTGACCAGCGGCGCCTCGTCGTTGCGGATCACGGCCGCGAACTGCTCCACCTGGAGCACGAGCGGATCCTCGAACGAGAAGATCGGCTTGGTGAAGCCGATCGGCCCCCACCAACCGTCGTCGTCCTGATACTGCCATACTGCGAGATTCGGAAGCGCGAGCGAGCCGCGCGTTCCGCCGATCCAGTAGCAATTCTCGGCCGTCGCGGGGTAGTGGGCGTTCTCGCGCGCAGTCAGTTCCCAACTCCAAGGCGCGGCCGCGGCATCCGACACGTTAACCGTGCCAAGCAGCCCGCTCGCGAACCGCAGCAGGATGACGGCGGTCTCCTCAACTTCGTAGCCACGAACGGCGTTTGATTCCATCGCCTGAACCGTGGCAACCGGACCGCAGAAAGCCTGCAGCAGGTCTATATCGTGGATCAGGTTCAGGTAGACCGGCCCTGCTCCCTTCTTCCGCCGCCAGCCGACGTCAAAATACCTGTCCGGCTTCAGGAACCAGGTCTGCGCCTGAACCGTCGAGAGCTGTCCGAGGTCTCCGCTCCGGACGATCTCCAGCGCCTTGCGGATCAGCGGATTGTGCCGGCGATGATGCCCGGTCAGCACCGGAATGCCCGCCTCGCGCGCCTTGCGCAGCAGCCTTTCGCCCGACGAGATATCGTCGGTCAGCGGCTTCTCGACCAGCACCGGAAGCCCGGCGTCGATGCAGTCAGAGGCGACGACCTCGTGAATCTGGTTGGGCACGGCAACGATCACGCCATCCGCGCCACCGGACGACAAGAGCGCCTCCAGCGACGCGAACCCAGTTGCACCCGTGGCCTCGCCCCGCGCCCGGGTCGCCTCATCCGGCTCGACGAAGCCCGCAAGCTCCACGCCTTTCGCATGGCGCACCGCCGCAATGTGGCGATAGCCGATCAACCCGGCGCCGATTACCGCGATCCGGACCCGGTCGCTCATGGCGCACGCCCTTCGGGACCTTGGCACCATTCATTCAAGGCGCTCAGCCGCATCGTCAGTTCTCCCCCCCGTTGCTCCTCACCTCAGCATCCTGCCTTTGCAAGATCGTCGGCAACCGTGCCGCCATGGTCGCGCCGTGCCGCTCGATGTGCCGGCGCAACATCGCCGGCGCCAACTCGGCGTCGCGCGCAACGGCCGAGGCCGCCACCGCGCATAGCGCCTCCCGCTCACCGTCGGTCGGCTCGTGGCCCAGGATCGCGCAGTAACGAGATTGAAGATCGGCGAGACGCGCACAGACCTCCCGCAGCATCGGCATTCCGCAGCCCTCCACCATCGTCGAATGCAGGCGCCTCGCGACCTCCTGCCTTTCGGCGTCCGGCGCACGCGACAGGCGGTGCCGGTCGGCCATGACCCGGCTTTCCCATTCCAGATCCGCCGCCGTGATTGCCTGGCCAAGTGCGAGCGCCTCCAGATCCGCGCGCATCCGCGTCACTTCCGACAGGTTCTCGGCGGAGATCGGAGCGATGCGATATCCGCGCTGGTCCTCGAACACCACCAGCCAGTCCGCGACGAGCCGCGAGATCGCCTCGCGCATCGGCGAGAGAGAGACCCCGTGTTCCGCGCGCAACCGGTCGAGATTCACCTTCTCTCCCGGCTTCAGGCGCCCCTCCAGAATCGCCTGTTTCAGCGCGATCGAGACGTTGCTGGCGCGCGTCGGCTTGGAACCCGGTCGCAGAATCTCGGAATTCATGCTCTCGCTTCTACCTCCGTATGGCAGGTCAACTTTTGCGGCAAAAATCGATTTCAAGCAAGGCTCCCGTTTCCTTTTCGGTTGTGGCGCTGCGGCAAAGCCGTCAACCTGCATGGAAAGGATGATCGAACTGCCCATGGAACAGCAACGCGGAACCGGCCAGTCCCTCTACGGCGAAATCCGAAGCGATATCGTGTTTGGCCGTCTGGAACCCGGCGAGAAACTGAAAACCACGGACCTGCGGAAACGCTATGGCACGTCGGTCTCGACCCTGCGCGAAGTGCTCAATCGCCTGGCCTCCGAGGGCTTCGTGGAGGCCCGCGAGCAGCGGGGATTCTTCGTGGCGCCGATGTCGGAGGCCGGGCTGCGCGAGATCGCCGATCTGCGGATCCTTCTGGAGAATCACGCGCTCGAACAATCCCTTGCAGAGGGCGACACCAACTGGGAAGCCGGTGTCATTTCGGCATATCACAAGCTTGAGCGCATGGAGAAACGCCGTGCGGAGGGGGATACCTCCGTCATCGAGGCCTGGAAGCGCTACGACTGGGAATTCCACCAGTCCCTGATCGCCGCCTGCGGATCGACAGAGCTACGTGCCCTGCACGGGACGGTCTTCGACAAGTACCTTCGCTACCAGATGCAGTTTCTCAGCTATCGTGGAGAAGTCGCGGCGAAAGAGCATCGCGGTCTTCTCGACGCGGCCCTCGAGCACGACGCCGCTGCAGCCCAGAAGATGCTCAGGGCTCACATCAGCGGCGGCGTCGAACACGCCCTTTCGCTGATGCGCCTCTGAGCGCCACCCGACAGCTTCAGGCGACAAATTCTGCGTTTCCGGCATGGCCTCGACTCGAAATCGATTATTTACACTTCTTACGCAATTCTTGAAATTTCTCACAAATGCCGGATCAATCGGTTGATTTTTTCGTCGCATATGCAAGGGTTGAGCATGTGTCACCTCTCAACGAGGGGCCCAGGGAGGATTTGGAGGAGAACAATGCCCATGAAACTTGCACGCCGCGGATTCCTGGCGACTGCTGCTGCGGTCGCCATCGCAACGTCGATCGGAACCGGAGCTCTTGCCCAGGACAAGGTCAAGCTGCGCCTTTCGGCGGTCCAGTCCGAGACCGACCAGCGTTCGGTCGCCATGATCGAGAAGTTCGGCCCGATGGTGGCCGACTTCGCCGACTTCGAACCGCATTGGAACGGAACCCTCTATGCCCAGGGGACCGAGCTCGAGGCGATCGCTTCCGGCGATCTCGAGATGTCGATCACGTCGGCACAGGAACTGGCGACGTTCTTCCCGGAGTTTTCCATCTTTACCGCCGGATACGTGCACCAGGATGCTGCGCACCAGGTCGCCGTTTTCAACGATCCGCTGATGGACCCGTTCAAGAAGAAGGTCGAGGACGAGCTTGGCGTCAAGCTGCTGTCCGTCATGTACCTCGGCCGTCGGCAGGTGAACCTGCGGCAACCGAAGGCGGAGCGGACGGTCATGACCCCGGCCGACCTTGCCGGTGTGAACCTGCGGATGCCAGGCACCGACGCATGGCAGTTCCTCGGCAAGGCGCTCGGCGCCAACCCGACACCGATGGCGTTCACCGAGGTCTATACCGCGCTCTCGACCGGCTCGGTCGATGGCCAGGACAACCCGCTGCCGACGGTCGTCGACGCGAAGTTCTACGAGGTGACCAAGCAGATCGTGCTGACGTCGCACCTTGTCGACCTCAACTACATCGCGCTCTCCAAGGCCGCCTGGGACGCCATGACGCCCGAGCAGCAGGAAAAGGTGCAGGCCGCAGCTGACGCAGCCGCCGATTTCGGCCGCGAGAACCAGCTCAAGAAGGAAGAGGAACTCGTCGCCTTCCTCCAGGAGCAGGGCCTTGACGTCTACGAGCCGGACGTGGCCGCCTTCCGCGAGCAGGTGCAGAAGATGTACCTTGAGAGCGAATACGCCGCGACATGGCCCGAAGGCGTGCTCGACAAGATCAACGCGCTCGGCAACTGACGCCTGAAATCTGCACGGGAGGAGCGAGACATGGGCACCACCACCCGTTGGTTCTCCCGTGCGACAGAGTTCGTGGCGGCCATTCTCATGGCCGCCATGTTCGCCACCTTCATCATCCAGATCACCATCCGCTACACCGCGCGTCTGTCGTGGGTCGCTGAAGCAGTGCCCTTCCTGGCGCCGGACCGGTATGGCTGGACGCTGGAGTTCTGCCTGTTGATGTGGGTCTGGATCGTGTTCTGGGGCAATGCCTTCATCGTTCGCCAGCGGGACCACGTGACCTTTGACATCCTCTATACGCACGTGGCGCCGAATGTCCGGAAATGGTTCGCCATAATCTCCGGTCTGGCCGTCTGCGTGGCGCTTGTTGCATCAATCGAGCCGACGTGGAGCCGCTTTGCGATCCTCAGGCTGAAGAGCACGGCCACGCTCGACCAGGTCTTCGGCCCCGATCTCAAGATGCGCGGCATCTACTCGATCTACATCGCCTTCCTGGTGATCGTGGCGCTTCGGTATGGCTGGCGCGCGATCAACGCCTACCGGAACGGCGCCGAAGCGGACCTGCATCACTACGCCGAGATCGCGGAGGAAACCGACGAAGAATTCCAGACTGCGGACCCCAAATGAGCCTCGAATTCGCCGCCTGCATTCTCACGCTCTTCTTCCTCGCCGGAATCGGCACGCCCGTCGCCTATTCGATTCTCGTGGCGTCCATCGTCTACCTTTTCGCTTCCGGACAGAGCATCGGGATCGCGGGCAAGCAGTTGATGGACGGCCTCTACCAGAGCTTCATCCTGCTCGCGGTGCCGCTCTTCATCGTCGCCGCCAACATCATGAACGCGGGCACGATCAGCGACCGGCTGCTGCGGTTCTGTATCGGACTCGTGGGTCGCTTCCGGGGGGGCCTCGGGCATGTGAACGTTGTTGCCTCGCTGATCTTCTCCGGCATGTCCGGCTCCGCGGTGGCTGATGCCGCGGGCATCGGCAAGATCATCATCGACATGATGACCAAGTCCGGCCATTACACGCGCGGCTACGCCGCCGCGATCACCGCGGCCTCCGCCACGATCGGCCCGATCATCCCGCCGTCCATTCCGATGGTGCTCTACGCACTCGTCTCCAACACCTCGATCGGCTTCCTGTTTCTCGGTGGCATCCTTCCGGGTCTGCTGATGGGCGTCGTGCTCATGGCGATGAACTATTTCATCTCGAGCCGCCGGCAGTTCGGGATGGAGGACGCCGTTCCGCTGAAGGAGTTGCCCTCGCTGACGGTCAGAGCCTTCCCGGCGCTGCTCATGCCCGCGATCCTGCTCTACGGGATCTACGGCGGCGTAACCACGCCGACGGAAGCCGCGGCCGTCGCGGCGTTCTACGCGCTCCTGCTCGCCGCCTTCTTCTACCGTGCTCTCTCCATCGGCGCCTTCTACAGGATCCTCGTGGAAAGCGCCCGGTCCTCGGCCGCGGTCGGACTGGTGATCGGCGGCGCACTGATCCTGAACTACATCGTCGCCTCGGAAAACATACCCAACATGATGGCCGGCGCGCTGGTGGACCTCGACGTATCGCCGATCGTGTTCCTCATCGGCGTCAACATCCTGATCCTGCTTCTCGGCTGCGTTCTCGATGCCACAACAATCATTCTCGTCATCATCCCATTGTTTCTGCCCACTTGCCGGGAACTCGGGATTGACCTGGTGCACTTCGGGGTCGTGGCGGTCGTCAACTGCATGATCGGCCTGATTACCCCGCCCTACGGCATCCTTCTCTTCGTGATCAACGCGGTCACCCACATTCCGCTCGGCGAGATCATCCGCGAGGTCATTCCCTTCCTGCTGGTGCTGATCGTTGCCTTGCTGGTGCTCATCCTGGTTCCGGACGTGGTGCTCTTCCTGCCACGGCAACTCGGATATCAGGGATAGTCGGACAAAAGACCATGAAACGGATCCGCCTCGGACTGATCGGCGACAACATCAAGGCCTCGCGCGCGCCTGCCCTCCACCGCCAATGCGGCGAGATGACCGGGCTCGACGTCAGCTACGACCTCTTCATTCCGAAGGAGATGGGGATGGAGTTCGACGCAGTGTTCGACCATGTCCGCCGGAACGGGCTGGACGGCATCAACGTCACCCTGCCCTACAAGGAGCGCGTCGTGGCCAAAGTGACGGTCGAGGACCCGGACATCGCGCGTATCGGCTCGGTCAACACCGTCACCTTCAGGCCCGAGGGTCCGAATGGCCAGAACACCGACTTCACCGGCTTCATCAGCGCCTGGCGGAACAGTTTCGACACGGCAGAGCCGGGAACGGTGGCGATGTTCGGGGCTGGCGGCGTTGGCAAGGCAATCGCCTTCGCGCTCAAGCGTCTGGGTGCGCGCGAGATCATCTTGATCGAGACCGACCGCCAGAAGGCGGAAACGCTCGCCCGGAACGTCAACGCGGGCGGCGCGGCCTTGGCGCGGGTTGGCACGCTGGACGACCTCGCAGGCGTCGATGGTGTCGTCAACTCCACCCCGCTCGGCATGGTCGGCTATGGCGGCACGCCGGTTCCGGAAGGCACCTTCCCCGCCGCGCGGTGGGCCTTCGATGCCGTCTACACACCGCTCGACACCCCCTTCAAGGCGCAGGCGGAAGCGGCGGGTGCGGCGTTCCTCTCCGGCTACGAGCTCTATTACTACCAGGGCGTGGATGCCTTCGAGATCTTCACCGGCGTCCCGGTTCCGGACCACACGGCCCTGCGCAAACGCCTCGCCGAAATGCTCTGACGCTCGGCCCGGCGAAGCACCTCTCTGGCAGCGGTGCCCCACCGACCGTGCCCTGCCCGTTCCCCGAAAGCGGCGCCGGTAGCCAACCGGACATGCGGCCAGGCTCGCCACGCGAATGATCCTTTCAGGATCTCCGACACGGCCGCCTGCTCGCGCGTCCCGCCCGTAGCTCTCCCTTACACCACCCGGATCGATGGCCGGCCACCGCTCCGCAGTAGAGCGCGTTGAAATCCGCCAGGATGGACATGGCGGGCCGCCACATGGCCCCCCCCTTCCCCCACGACCGGATCCCTCGCGATTCCCCATACTGCTGTCCTCCTTGCGCGATGCGGGCGACCCTTTCCGTCGCAGATACGTTTCTTGACAGACCTCTGCCGATCCTCGGAAGTTGTTGCAGAACAACCATTTCCATTTCTCTGCCAAAGGACGATTGCAATGTTCCCCAGCTTCGATCCAAAGCTCCTCACGCCGACGCGCCGGGACGTGCTCCTTGGTGCGATGGCTTCCACGGTGATCCTTCCTTTCGGCTCGGCTGGCCTGGCCTCGGCGCAGCAGGGATCGGCCGGGGCACCAGCCGCCTCGGAGGCAGCCAAACGCGCGGTCGAGGCCTATCGAGACGTCATCCTGCGGATATCGCACGAGGTCTGGGAGAACGCGGAACTGTCGCTGCAAGAAGAGGTCTCGGCCGAAATTCACCTGCGCGAGCTGCAGGAGGCCGGGTTCGAGATCGTAAGCGTGGGGACCTCCAACATCCCCACCGCCTTCGTTGCCGAGTGGTCGCAGGGCGACGGCGGGCCAAAGGTCGGCTTCCTGCCGGAATATGACGCGCTGCCCGGGCTCGGCAATGCCGCCGAGCCGCGGCAGACGCCGGGGCCCAGAGGCGTCGAGGTCGGGCATGGCTGCGGACACAACATGCTGGGCGCCGGTTGCACCGGCGCGGCGATGGCCCTGAAGCAGATGATGATGGAGGATGGCACGCCGGGAACGGTCCGGGTCTATGGCTGTGCAGCCGAGGAGACCGAAGGCGCCAAGGTATACATGGCGCGCGACGGTCTCTTTGACGATCTCGACGCCTGCCTGGCCTGGCATCCTGCGCCGGTGACCGCTGCCGGGCTCCTGCGGACGGCGGCACTCGACCGGCTTCAGGTCACATGGCGGGGTCAGACCGCCCATGCCGGGGTCGATCCCTGGACGGGGCGCAGCGCGCTCAAGGGCGCCGAGATCTTCGCCACTGGAATCCAGTTCATGCGCGAGCACCTCAAGCCTACCACTCGGCTTCATTACGTTTACACCGCCGCGGGCGAGGCGCCGAATGTCGTGCCCGACCAGGCCGGAATCCTGATCGTCGTCCGGGATGCCAGCCGCGAGGAGGTCGCCGAAGTCACCGAGTGGGTGCGGGAGATCGCCGAAGGCTCTGCCCTGATGACCCAAACCGAGGTCGAGGTGGATCATCTCTTCGGCATGCATGACCTTCTGCCCAACGAACCGCTGGCCCGGCGCATCTACGACCACATCGCGGCGGTGCCTGTCGTGTGGACCGAGCAGGAGCAGGCCTTTGCCACCGTGTGTCAGGCCGGGATGGGGCTGGAGGAAGCGGGTCTTGACGAGACTGTGCTGCCGTTCCTTCCCGAGATCACCTCGGGTGGATCGACCGATGTGGGCGACGTGAGCTACAACACCCCGACCGGCGTCTTCGCCTGGACCACGATACCCCGCGGGGTCGGGTTGCACACCTGGCCTGTCACCGCCTGCAGCGGCATGACGATCGGGGACAAGGGGGCGCTAAACTCGGCCGTCGTCATGGCGGGTGTCGGCTACGACGTGATGACGGACGCCGCCTTTCGCGAAGAGGTTCGAGCCGACTTCGACACGCGCCTCGGCGGGCGCACCTATGTCTCGCCGCTGCCGGAGGACAAGATCCGCCCGCACGGCGTGCCGCCGCACCTCCTGCTTCGGGACGGAACGGGCGAGTTGACGGACGAGTTCTTCAAACTCGGCGCCTAGACTGCAGATGCCGCAGTCTCATCGGAAAGACGCGGCATCACCGGTTCACCGACGCAGGCGGTGCGCCAAGGCGAAACCAAACCCGCCTATAATTGGACGGAGTGCCTGTTCACGGCGACCCGTCTGGAACAACGGCCCTCCCCGCCGCCAGATCACGCAGCCGCGCCGAAGCGCCCGAGATTGTCGAGGGATTGCAGCCCCGAGCTTTTCCGCCCCGAGCCCCGAACGTCTGGAAACTGGGCAGAGGTATTGAAGAGCAATCCCAGCGTCACCGTAGTCGCATCGCCGGCTTCTTCGAACGTTGCCCGGGCATCGGCGTGCTTGGGTCCTTTTTTGCCAGTGCCGCGCATCGGAATGCGTTCCTCGTCCCGGATCTCGCCAACCAGGCGGTGGTTCCGGAATTTCGCGCCGTCCGGCACGATCCAGCCTAAAATCCCATGCCTCCCCGTCTGAAGATCGATCCGGTCCGTGCGGCAGGTGAAACCATCCGCCCCCCACCATTGCGGCAGAGTTTCGGGCATGACCAACGCCCTCCAGAAGAGCCACCGGGGCGCGCGGATCTCGCGACCCAACACTTTGGTGCGCTCGTCGACCTCCGACAGATGTTTCCTTGCGGCGCCAAAGCCCTGCTGAAACCCCGGCGCCACATCCGCGGCCTGCGAAGAGAGCGGCACCGTCACGATGACGCGGCCGCCCTCCCGCGAGTCACTGAATTCGGCGGCGATCAGCGCCGCTGACAGTGCCTCGCCCTCTCAGAAGACGCGTCGTAATCCACGCTGCTGTCCGGCCGCGAGATTGACAGCCATTGCCTCGTCCCGTCGGTAGGCGCAGGCGTTCCGACACGAGGAGAAAGGCCGTGACCGGCACTATTGCAAACATCCGTGATCTCTCGCTGTCGTTCGGCCACGTTCGTTATCCCGACGCGGGCTCCATCGCGGTGGCGGACCACGCGCCGGGAACCGAGGCCGCCGACCATGCGCCCCTTCTTGGGGGCATCCACGGCGCGAACTTGCCGGCCCGCCTTCTGGACTTTGGCGTTCGCCCTGCTGGCCGCGCCTTTTGCGCCATGGCCACGGACTGCCGGGTCGGCCTAACGCACTTCGAATGCAAGGCTTCCGAATACTGGAACCAATCGCTCCGTCCGAAATCCTGACCCTGCCGCAAGGGCGGCAAAGGCATGGCCGACCCGACCCAGGAAGGCGGGCAGCTGGCCTGTCTTCGAAAATGTCGTTGGCACGACCGGTCTCCGGGAGGGACTTACCTTATGTTAGCAGGTCGTGCAGTTTTCGACCCGGAGCCACGCCGGTTGCGCGCAGACACCGGCGAAGTCCTGTTGCATCTCCGCGAGCCAGGCGTCGAGGTAGCTCAGGAACGCTCCGCCTGATGTCTGGACCGGGCGGTATCGAGGCGACCAGTTACCGGCGGACCAGGCATCCCATGGCGAGGTCGTCGAGATGTGGGACCCAAGCTGCGAGTTCCGCACGATGCACTTGCCGACCGCTTCGAGGCACCGTCGGCTGATCTGCCCGCCATCCGCCTCGAGGTGATCCGAATTGCCGAGGATGCTGCGGTAGTCCGCCCCCTTCGGCACGCAATAGGGCGTGGCGCGCACGCCCTCGAACCATTGCCTTCCAAGGAAACTCGTCCCGTTTGGCCCCGCTTCCGAACCATCATGCGTGAAACGGCAGCGATCAAAGACAAACCCGTGGGGCATCCAGAGGTTGGTGCTAGGCGCCAGCGCCCAGCTTCTTGCGACGCGAGCGCCGCGGGTGACAACTTCGCATCGATCAAAGAAGGCGGTGGCCCCTCCGAAGATGAAATCGACATCGCCGGATATCCGGCACCCTGACAGGAAGCTGCGCCCGATGCCCGCGACGGGAGCTTGCAGATAGAGCGTGTCCTGGAAGCTCTCAAGATGCAGATCGTGGAGATGGACACGATCCGCGCCGGCGACATGGCAGGCGACGGCCTGGTGCTGACCCTGCGCGTAACGTCCATGAACGTCTGCTTCTGCGCCAGATGGCGCGGCCTCCTTGCGGTCGCAGGCGTAATCGTTGCGGATCGTCATGCCCGCGACGCAGGTGTCGCCACGCTCGATCCGCAGGACCGCCGTATTGCCTGTGGTGATCCGTTCGCGCGCCACGATACGGGCGAACTGGGCGCGCACCGGTGGCGGCGCGGCGGCGAAATTTGCGCCGAACCGCTCTTGATATTCCCGGCCCGGCATTCGCGCGTCGATCCGGGCGGCCAGCGTCACCTTGTCGGGCCCGGTGCCCAGCAACGACAGCGGTGGTGCTTCGGCCGGCAGGAACACAGGCCCCCGGTAGAAGCCTGATGCGATCCGGATCACCCGCCGCCCGCCATCCCGCGCACCCGCGCCATCCCTTATCGCCTGGTCGACCGCGGCCTGAAGGGTCCGGAAGCGATGCGGCGGGTCCGCAGGCGCTTCGCTGTCGACAATGTAGTCGACGGCCGAAGTCTCCCAATCCGGCACCTCGGGCACCCATGGATCGGCAAGCGCGGCCCCCATGAGGTCCGCGCCGGAAAGCACCGCCGCGCTTGACACGGCCGTCCGCGTGAACGGGGCGGCGTCTGGCGGCCAGTCCGGGAAGCGGTTCACCGGCTGGCGCGTATCGCCGGCCGGCTCTGCGCCAGCTCAAGGTCGGCCGCTACGGCCATCATCAGCGGCCCGACCCCCTTGGCGTCGTCCGCCACCCGCCGCTCGGAGAGGTAGTATTCGGCCGAGCCGTCCCGAAAACGATCCCCGAACGTGCCCAAGCCGGCGACCTCGCAAATCTCGACGAACTCCATGCCGCCCGACGGGGTCGGGCGCAGCGCCTGTGCCGTGAGCCGATCGAGCAGGCCATGGCACGCACCGTTCCAGAGCCCGAGCGCCCTGGCACGGAGCAGGGCGTAGATGAACATCGCCGAGGCCGAGCTCTCTTCGTAGTTCCCGGCAAGGTCCGGCCGGTCGATGACCTGAAGCCAGAGGCCGTCCGGCTGGCGCAGCGCGTCGATCCGCTCGAGGAGGGTCACGGTGCGCCCACAGAGCGGCGCAAACCGCTGAGGCCCCGCAAGCTCCGCGATATCGACAAGCGCCATGGCGAGCCAGCCGAGCGCGCGGGCCCAGTGGGCGCTGGAGTGGCCCGTTTCCGGGTCGGCCCAGGGCTGCTTGCGCGCCTCGTCGACCGCGTGGGCATAGAGCCCGGTCTCGGGCACATGGGTCATGTCGAGCGCCGTGCCGACCTGGGCCAGCGCGTCGCCGATCAGGGCCTCGTCGCCGATCCGCAGGCCATACCCGACCTGGAAAGGCGCACCCATGTAGATCCCGTCGAGCCAGACTTGCCACGGGTAGCGGAGCTTGTGCCAGTAGACGCCCGAACGCGTGCGCGGATGGGTGGAGAGCTGCCGGGCCAGCAGGGCGGCCGCGTCGAGATAGACCGGCCTACCGGTGATCTCGTGCAGATAGAGCAGCGCGCGCCCGGGCAGCACGTTGTCGATGTTGTACTCGTTGGGATCGTAGCCCGAAAGGACGGGCCCGTCCTCCATCCGCGCGTCCACAAGGCGGGCGAGGTGATCGCTCCAGAGCGGATCGCCGGTGGCCCGATGAAGGCACTCGAGCCCGCGATAGATGCAGCCATCCTCGTAGCACCATGCCCCGTTCTTATAGGGGTGGTAGGCCCGGACATAGGTGTCGAAAAACTCCATCAGCATGGGGTCATGTCCTCGTCCTCTGTGAAGCAGGTCACGGTGCCGGTGACCTCGGCGTTCCGGGCAATCACGCCGGCATGGCGCACCGGCTTGACGCCGAGTGCCATCAGTGGTTCCGCCGCGCGCGCATCGGGATCGTAAGAGACCTCGAAGCCCGCAATTGCGATCCCTCCAACGGGCGCTTCGGGCAGGCCGAGCACGGCCGCCGCGGCGAGAGAAACCCGATGCGCACGAACGTTCGTCAGGCTGATCCCGCGCAGGCTGGGCGTGGTCTCGTCCACCGGTGCAGGCGCGCGGTTCTGGACCCAGTCGTCCTTGCCGTCGGGATCGCAGAAATAGAAGGCGTTAACCGCCAGCGGCGTCGGCACGTCCCACATCTCGACATTGCGCATGGACACCCGCTCGACGGTGCCACCCCTGCCCCGCCGCGTCTTGAGCCGCAGCCCGCGGTCAGTGGCGTGGAACTCGCAGTCCGAGATCGTAACGTTGTGGATGCCGCCCGACATTTCCGAGCCGAGGACGACCGCGCCGTGCCCGCGCTGCATCCGGCAATGCGAGATCCGGACGTCGCGCGTTGGCGCCAGGTGGTCGGTCTGTCCAGGCCCACGCTTGCCCGCCTTGATGGCGATGCAATCGTCGCCGACGGAGAAATCCACGCCCGCGATCTCGACCGCCTCGCAGCTCTCAGGGTTCAGCCCGTCGGTGTTCGGGCTGTCGGGCGGGTTCTCGATCCTCACGGAGGAAACATGCAACCGGCGGCACCGGTAGGGATGCACCGTCCAGGACGGCGAATTGCGGATGGTGACGCCGGTGACGCTGATATCGGCGCCATGGACGAGGTGGAGCGTGCGCGGCCGCCGGGCGCCGTTGCGGCGCTCCTTCGGCCAGTGCCACCAGTCGCCGCGATCGCCGCCGCCGTCGATCACGCCGCGCCCGGTGATCGCGAGGCGATCGCAGTCGATCGCCGTGACCAGCGCCGCGTAACAGGGTTCCGGCAGGCCTTCCCAGGTGCCCAGAACGCGGCCGTCCGCGGTCCGTTCGGGCAGTATTGGCCAGCCTTCCCGGTCGGATCGGGCGGCGAGTTCCGCGCCCTCGTCG
This sequence comes from Tropicimonas aquimaris, assembly GCF_042676185.1. Lineage (NCBI taxonomy): Bacteria > Pseudomonadati > Pseudomonadota > Alphaproteobacteria > Rhodobacterales > Roseobacteraceae > Tropicimonas > Tropicimonas aquimaris. The sequence continues at coordinate 49,002 of NZ_JBHTJT010000049.1, forward strand.
AGATGCAGCGTCATCCGCGGCTTCAGGAACAGCGGACCGGTAACATGGCGGCCGCGCCCGAGCCGGAGCGTGCCGCCCGGGGGCACCGCGTCGATAGCGCGGGCAAAGGCTTCAGTGTTGTCCGGGTGCATCGCGTCGACGCCGAAATCCGCCGCCTCGACCAAACCGGCGCAGGGCTGCGTCCGAAACTCCAGCGAGCCGATGTCGGTTTCGAGCCTGTAACCCGTGTCCGGGGCGAGCCCGTCGAGGAAGAGCGCGGCCGCCCGCGCCTCTCCGGCCGCCACGCGCCGGCCTTCCGCGTCCCGGAGCGTCCAGTAGATCGGCTCCGACAGCGCGAACCGCGCGCCGTCGGGCGCCAAAAGGAGGGAAACGGTTCTCGCGGTGGTCGCAAGAACGCGAAGGCCGGCCATGGTGGTATCCGTTTCAGGTGGTGGGCTGCCGGGCCACGGGGGCCCGGCTTCCGGAGTGGTGGTCAGGTCAGGATCTGACGTCTTCGAGGGCTTCCTCGATCGCGTAGATCATCTCGTCGGCCGCGGTCGCGGCGTCGATTTCGCCGTAGGCGAAGAGCTCCAGGTTGTCCTGCAGCGCCGAGCGCACGTCCGGGTGCTCCATCATCGGGTGGATGCCCGGCCCCTTGGCGTTGATGACCCGGTCCTGCGCCTCGATCTGCATCGGCTCGATGTCGCCGGCGTCGATCAGTTGCTGGCGGGCGGTCGTGGAGGCCGGCACGCCGCGGGTGGACCCGAGTGCCGAAACGCCCTCGGGCTCGTTCAGCAGGCAATTGACGATCTGCGCCGCGGCTTCCTTGTTTTCGGAGTTTTTCGAGATCGAGAACACCATCGAGGCCTTGCGGTAGATGCCCGGGGTCTTCTCGCCGTCCTGGCTCAGCAGGTCGGTGTAGACCAGTTCCTGACCCTCCTGGAGCGGATCGGAGATCTTGAAGTAGGTGGAATCCCACTGGTAGGTGCCCGCGATCTTGCCGGCGGCCCAGTTCGGGTTCTCCTGCAGCGGCACGTTGCCAGCGGCGGCGACCTGCTTCCACGGGATGATGACGTGGTTGTCGACGAGTTCCTGGTAGAACTCGATCGCCTCGGTCAGCTCCTCCTTCGTCCAGGCGATCTCGTTGGTCGCGGGGTCGATCAACGGCTTGCCGGTCTTCTGGGTGCCATAGAGCGTCATGATGAGCGAGGCGTCGAGCGCGGCGGCCTCGAACGGGTAGTAATCCTCACCGAGCTTCTCCTGGAACACCGGGCCGGCGGCGATCAGGTCGTCCCAGGTCTTCGGCAGCTCGAGCCCGGCCTTCTCCCAGGTGGTCTTGTTGAACACGAACAGGCGCCCGGTGGTCGACACGGGCAGGCCGTTCAGCTTGCCGGCCATCGAACCGGCCTCGATCTGGGTCTCGTCCCAGTTCGACAGGTCGATGATGCCGGAGAGTTCCTTCAGATCGGCCAGCCCCTCGCCATTCGCCGAATAGATCGACAGCCACGGCCAGTTCACCTGCATGATGTCGGCCTCGGTGCCGCCCGCGATCTGGGTGGTCAGCTTCTCGAAATGACCGGACCAGCCGGTGAACTCGGGGCTGATGGTGTGGCCATGCTTCTCGCCACAGACCTTCAGGGCTTCCTGCGTGGCGAGGTGGCGGCTGTCGCCGCCCCACCAGCTCATCCGCAGATCGGCGGCGCTGGCATTGGTCGCGAGGGCTGTCGTGGCGAGCGCGAGGCTCAGTAGGCTGAGTTTCATGTTTTCCTCCCTTGAACTCAGTGTGCTGCGGTGGCGAGCGATACGTTCTCGCCGGTATCGGCATCGAACAGGTGCACATGAGACCCGGCCGGCCGCAGGCCGACGCTCTCGCCACGCGCAAAACGCTTCTCGAAACGGTCCGAAGGCACGACGGCGACGAGCTGCGCGTCGCCAAGCCTGGCGTGCAGGTTCACCTCGTGCCCCATGAACTCGACATGGCTGATCGTGGCGGTGAAGGCGCCCTCGCTGCCCGGCGCGACCACATGCAACTGCTGCGGCCGGATGCCGAAGGTCACCGGGCCGTTCCCGGTCTGGATCCGGTGGGCGAGCCCGTCGGCGATGGCGATGGTCTGCCCGCCCGCCGTCAGCTGCGGCAGGTCGCCGTCGCGGGTCAGCACGGCCGGAAAGAGGTTCATCTCCGGCATGCCGATGAAGCCCGCGACGAAGGCGTTGGCGGGGCGCTCGTAGAGCGTCTCCGGATCGGCCACCTGCATGATGTAACCGTCCTTCATCACGCAGATCCGGTCGCCCATCGTCATCGCCTCGACCTGGTCGTGTGTGACGTAGACGACCGTGGCGGGGCGCCCCTCCTCGCGCAGGCGCTTGTGCAGGTCGGTGATCCGCACCCGCATCGAGGCGCGCAGCTTGGCGTCTAGGTTCGACAGCGGCTCGTCGAAGAGAAAGACCTCCGGCTGCTTGATAAGGGCCCGCCCGAGCGCCACCCGCTGCGCCTGCCCGCCCGAAAGCTGCTTGGGCAGCCGGTCGAGCAGTTCCTCGATCTCCAGGACGCCGGAAACCTCGTTGGTCGCCGCGTTGATCTGGTCCTTCGGCGTCCCGCGCAATTGCAAACCGAAGCCAAGGTTCCGCCGCACCTTCATGTGCGGGTAGAGCGCGTAGTTCTGGAACACCATCGCGATGCCGCGCTTGCCCGGCACGAGATCGTTGACCACGCGGTTGCCGATGCGGACCTCGCCGCCGGTGATCGTCTCCAGCCCGGCGATCATCCGAAGCGTGGTCGACTTGGCGCAGCCCGACGGGCCGACGAGCACCATGAACTCGCCTTCGTGAACGTCGAGGTCGATCCCGTGCACCGCCTTGAAGCCGTTGCCATAGGTTTTCACGACCGATTTGAGTTGCAGTTCAGCCATCAGCCTTTGACTCCTCCCGACGAGATGCCCTCGATGAAATACTTCTGGGCCATGAAGAACACGATCAGCGAGGGCGTGAGGGTGAGCACCGACATCGCGAGGATCTGGTTCCAGTTGAAGGCCTCGGTCGTGTCGATGGAGAGCTTGAGCGCCAGGCTCACCGGGTAATGCTCGACCGAGGAGATGTAGATCAGCGGCCCGAGGAAGTCGTTCATGGTCCACATGAACTGGAACAGGCAGACCGAGATGATCGCCGGGGCCAGCATCGGCACCACGATGTAGAGCAGCGTCTGGATCGTCGTCGCCCCGTCGACCCGCGCGGCCTCTTCCATGTCACGCGGGATGGCGCGCAGGAACTGGATCACCATGAAGACGAAGAAGGCGTCGCCCGCAAAAGCCGAAGGCACCCAGAGCGGCAGGAAGCTGTCGAGCCAGCCGAGTTCCCTGAACAGCAGGTACTGCGGGATGCGGGTGACCACGTTCGGCAGCAGCAGCGTCGCGATCACGGTGGCAAACAGGATCTTCTTGCCCGGGAACTCGAAGCGCGCGAAGCCATAGGCCACCAGGGTGCAGGAGATCGCCGTGCCAATCACCTTGGGGATCACGATCCAGAGCGAGTTGAGGAAGAAATGCCCGAAAGTGTAGGGCGTGGAGGTCTTCCAGCCGTCGATATAGCCCTGCAGTGTCGGCTCCTTCGGCCAGAACCCGGCGGAAGAGAACATCTCCGCGTTGGTCTTGAATGAGGCGCCGATCATCCAGATCAGCGGGTAGATCATGATCAGCCCGACGATGGTCAGCAGGCTGTAGCGCAGGGACGAGGAGATCCGGCGCTGGCGGCGCAGCTTGACCTCGATGTCGGTGGGCGGGATGACGGCGGACCGGACGTTGACTTCGGAAATATTGGCCATGGGTCAGTTCCTCTTGTCGCCGGCGTAGTAGACCCACTTCTTCGACGACCAGAAGGCGATCAGGGTCAGCACCATGATGATGGCAAAGAGCACCCAGGCGATGGCCGACGCGTAGCCCATGTCGAAGCTCTTGAACGCCTCGTCGTAGATGTAGAGCGGCAGCAGGTAGGTCGATTTCAGAGGACCGCCCTGGGTGATGATGTAGGGACCGTTGAACTCCTGGAACGCCTGAACGGTCTGCATGATCAGGTTGAAGAAGATCACCGGCGTGATCAGCGGCAGCGTCACGTGGCGGAAGATGCGCCAGGGGCCCGCGCCATCGATGGCCGCCGCCTCGTAGAGCGATTTGTCCACCGATTGCAGCGCGGCAAGGAAGATCACCATGGCCGAACCGAATTGCCAGCAGCGCAACAGCGTGATGGTGAAGAGCGCGTTGGACGGCTCCCCGAACCAGTTGACCGGCTCCCCGCCGAGCCCCGTGATGACCATGTTGACCAGCCCGGTATCGGCGAAGATGTAGCGCCAGAGCACGGCGATCGCGATCGAGCCGCCGAGGATGGAGGGCACGTAATAGGCCGTCCGGAACAGGTTGATCGCCTTGAGGCGGTAGTTCAGCACCACCGCGATGAAGAGCGCGAAGGTCAGCTTCAGCGGCACCGTGGTGAAGACGTAGATCAGGGTGACCTTCAGCGACTTGTCGAAGGTGCGGTCGCGGGTGAAGAGCTTCTCGTAGTTCTTCGTGCCGACCCATTCCGGACGCGACAGCAGGTCGTAATCGGTGAAGCTCAGGAAGAACGAGGCTACGAAGGGAAACGCGGTGAATAGCAGCAGCCCGATCACGTAGGGGGCCACGTACCACAGCCCGAGATACTTGCTGTCACCACCCATCAGGCCGCTCCTTTCAGGTCATCGGGAAGAACATGGGATGTCGCCGCGAGCATCTGCGCGAACATCTCGCGCGCGGCCTGCTCCGGCATCGGCGCGACGAGCGGATCGCTGCAGAACAGCGGGAAGAGCGCCGCGCTGTCCGCATCGAGCACCGCCCGGAGCAAGGCGTCCTGCCGCAGCGCGTGGTCCCGCACCATTGCGCCGAGCGCCTCCGGCAGGCGGCCCGCGCAGACCGGCGCGACGCCACCCTGCGTGAAGACGGCATTGGTCTCCACGATGGTGCCCTCGGGCAGGTCGGGCATCTGGCCGATGTTGGGCAGGTTGACGTTGCTGACATGAGCCTCGCCCCCCATCAGCGCCACGATCTGGTCGACCAGCGCCTCGTCGGACCGGCTGGGCCGCGGTGCGCGCTCGCCGGTGCGCAGGGCCTCCGCCCGTTGTAGCTTTGCTTCCCTGTCCCGCACCCGGTAGGCGACCGGCGTCAGGGCAAATCCCCAGCGTTCGGGGGCGTTCAGATAGTCGGACACCGGCAGGAATTCGGCAAGGTGCCGGTCGCCGGCGGCAGCCGGGATGCCGAAGCGCCGGAAGAGGTCGAAGGCCACGAGGTTCTTCGTTCCGAAGTACCGCGCATCTTCTTCGTCCTTGCCCGGTTCAGTCTGGGCCCAACCGTCCTGCATGTGCGCCCGGACGAACTCCAGATAGGCCGGCATCATGTCCCGGCCCGCCAGCGAGATCCGGTTGACGAAGGTGAAGTGGTTGATCCCGAGCACGTTCACCTGAACGTCGCGATGGCCATAGAGCGTCTCGCCCGCCTGGTGGTTGGCGATCTGTGCGACCTGCCGCCGGATCTTCGTGACCTCGTGGCACTCGCCCCAGGCACGGATGCCCGGGAAGACCGCGTGCAGGGCGCCGGTCAGGACGCTCATCGGGTTGGTCAGGTTGCAGACATGGGCGCGCGGGGCATGGTCGCAGATCGCGCGGGCGATCTCGGCGAGCATCGGGATCGCCCTGAGCGAGCGGACGAAGCCGCCAGGGCCAACCGTGTCGCCCACCGCCTGCGGGATGCCGAACGCGGCCGGGATCGCGATATCCTGAGCCATGTCGTCGAAAGTGCCCGGCAGGATCGAGATCACGACGACGTCGGCGCCATCCAGCGCCTCCGCCAGGCTGGCGCTGGCAGTGTAGGAGGCAGGCACTCCGCGGGAGACGCCGGCGAAGCGGGTCCCGATCTCGGCATTTCGGCGTGCAGCCGATTGATCGATGTCGAACAGCCGGACATCGGCCCGAAGGCGCGTGTCGTGAGCGAGGTCGGCCATCAACTCGGCGGCCCAGTTGAGGGATCCTCCGCCGACAAAGGCGATGCTGACTGGTATTTGCTGGTCTGAATCGTCCATTTCGAACGTGCGATGGGCTCCAGCCAGGGACTGGATCTCCATCTTTTCCTCCCGTTTACTTGCGAAATCCGCTTTCGAACACGAATTCGCATCTTGTGTGAGAGGTTACGGCGCTGGAAGCAGCCCGTGAATGGTGGTAATGTTAGAAAAAGATGGACAAAACCGAACATTCACCGCTCAGCCACATTCCCGTTGGCTCCTTGTCGCTCCGCCTGGCGCGCTCCACCATCAAGATGCAGCACGACGTGGGATGGCGGATCGACAAGCTAAACCCCGTGCACGACCTGATCATCTGCCTCTCGGGCCAGATCAGCTACCAGGTCGGACATGCGACGGAACCGGTCGTTCTCAGCCCCGGGGACGGCATGCTGATCCCAGCCCACACGCGGTTTCGCGGCTCCAATGCGGGGGACACGCAGATTGTCGGGATCGCGCAGCATTTCTCGCTGGAATTCTTTCGCCGCGGCGACCTCATCCGGCAGATGGCGTTGAGACAAGTTGTCCGCTTGCCAAACTGGGAGGTGCTGGAGCCCCTGATCTGGCATTTCCGGCAAAGCGCGCCCACCGACCGGACCACCCTGGGGCAGCACCACCAGTTCATGGTTCTGCTTCTGGCCTATCTCGACGAGGCGTTCGTGGAATGGCAGGTGGAACGCTCCGTTCCCGAGAGCGCCGATCATCTGTCCATGCAGATCATGCTCGTCGCCTCCCGGCTCTCCGCCGACCCCTTGGGAGCCGGGGTCGAGGAGGCGCTCCGGACGGTGCCCTACAACCCCGACTATTTCCGCCGGGCCTTTCGCGAGCGGATCGGCCAGACCCCGCAGAAGTTCCGTGAGTTGAAACGCATGGAATTCGCCGCGAACCGGCTGGGAATGGGGTTGACGGTCAAGGCCGTCGCGGCGGAACTCGGCTATACGGACCCGTATTTCTTCAGCCGAATGTTCAAGCGACACCTGGGCGTTAGCCCATCGACATATCGCGGGCAGCCTACTCCCGAAGCAGGGGGCTGACCCCGGCATCACGTCGGAAACCCGCGGTCCCGACAACTTGCGCCCGTGCCAAGCCGCGCCAAGTCGGTATATGACATCTCAATCGCAGATCAGGATTGGGTGCCACCGTGTCAGAAACCTTTCTCCGCATCACCACAGACGGACCGGCCGAGGCCGATCATCCCCCGGCCGACAGGCTCATCGCGGGATCTCCCGAGTTCACCACCTGGAATCTCGAGGAACGTGACGGGCTCTACTGCGGGACCTGGCGCTCCACCCCGGGCAAGTGGAAGATCCGGTACGACGAGTGGGAATACTGCCGCATCCTCGACGGGCATTCGATCATCGCCGAAGACGGCGGCGAGGCGTTCGAGGTCCGCGCGGGCGACAGCTTTGTCCTTCGTCCGGGCTTTTCCGGCACTTGGGAAGTGATTGAGACGACCACCAAGGAATACGTCATCCGCCTTTGAGCGAAACGGCTGGACGAGCGAACGGCAGCGAGCGCCGCTTGCCGCGTCATCGGCGCCGGATCCATCGGATCGCCAGCGGCGCGAGCGTGATGACGAGGACGAGGCGGAAGACGTGGTGGAGCACCACGTAGGTCAGGTCGGCCCCCGCGACGATCGAAAGCACCACCATCTCGCCCTGTCCACCGGGGAGGAAGGCCAGGAAGGCGTCGAGCCCCGGAGCGATGCCCAGCATGACAACACCGGCGATGAAGACGCTGCTGACGGCGGCCAGCAGCATGCCGTTGGTGGCGCCGGCGAGCACGGTGCGGCGCAACTCCCCGAAGGTCACGCCGGCATAGCGAGCGCCGACGCCGACGCCGATGAAGAATTGCGCCGCCCAGACCATCTCGGCCGGCGGACGATGGGTGATGAGCCCGGCAAGGGACAGGCAGGCGGTGGCGATCAGGGGACCGATGATCGAAGCCCCGAACAGGCCGACGCGCTTCGCGATCTGCCATCCGCCGATCGCCGCTGCGATCATCAGGGCGATCTCGTGGATCGGGATGTCACGGGCCGGCGCGCCGGGACTGGCGGTGAGATCCACCCCCCAGATATGCGCGAGCGCAAAGGGCGCGAGGCTGACGAGCAGCAGCACGCGCGTGGCGTGGATCAGCGAGAGGACGCGCATATCCGCCCCGGCCTCCTCGCCGTAGACGACCATGTCCTGCAACCCGCCGGGCATCGCGCCGTAGTAGCTCGTCACGTGGTCATAGCCGAAAACGTTGTGCAGCAACGGATAGGCGGTCAGCGCGATCAGGCCGACGAAGACAGGAACCAGCGCGAGCGAACGCAGCATGTCCGGCACCTGCGCAATGATATCGGGCGTGAAGGCAGCCCCGGCAGCGACGCCGAGAACCGTACGAAACACCGTTCCCGCGACGCCGGGTCCTTCCAGCCTTGCGCCGATCAGAGCAGCACCGAGGCAGGCGAACATCGGGCCCAGCAGAAACGGTAGTGGCAAGCCGGCCATATAAAAGGCCAGCACGCCGCCAGCGGCAATCGCGAAGGTCCAGAGCCGCGGGCGCAAGTATCGGGAAGCGATGGTCATGATCTGTCAACCGGCGTTGCCGGGCCCGGCGCAGCGGAGCGAAGCCCCCCTGCCATCGTCATGCCCTGGCCCCACTCGCGGCGCTCGGGGCAGCCTCCTGCTTGCGTTGCGCGCACCGCACGAGCGCCGCAAACCCGCTGCGGATCAGCTGGACGAAGCCCATCGTCTCCGCTGCAGGCGGTCGCCTCTCCCACCTCCCGTTCGGCAAACAGCTTGAGCTTCGCCATCCAGCCGGTTCCGACGGCCAGAATCAGCCCAACCGGCACCCCGAGCAGCTTGGGAAGCGAGAACACCCTGTGGGGTGCGCGCAACACGAAGCCATCGTGCATAACCGCGTCCGTGCTGGTCGCCGCGAAACTCAGCAGGAAGACGGACATCAGGAACTGGTGCATATGGCGGCGGGCATGGGAGAAACGTTCCTCTTCCTCGAAATTGCAAGCCTCGCGATGTCCGGCTGAGAGGCCCTTCATCTTCGCTACCATACCGAAAGCGCCCACAAGGTGCGCCCACCGAATGCGCGCGCCACCGACGCTTCGCCAATGGCGGCGCCGCCCCACGGCGAGGCGCGCATGCGGAAAGAAGAAGGCAGGTGCATATTTCGCTACGATCGCATTGTCGGACGAAACCACGTAGAAAGCCTCGCCGCCCGCCGAGCCGATGGCGCGGCTCTCGGACTGCCGGCGGGCTGACTGAAGAAGTTCAAGCACATAGGCGGCGGCCTGCCGTCCTGCGATATGTCCGCAGCTCGTTCCGATGGGAATGCCCACCCCGGCCGGAAGACCGAAGGCATGAACAGCTCCAGCGATTTGGCGTCCATGATGAAATAGCCCACCTGGTCGCGCTACGCGGCCAAGAGCCTTCCCCAGATCGCGTCGCGTTTCGGGCAGATATCCTCCCCCTCGCCTTAGAGGCGTTCCGCGTTCTTGTGGACGAAGATCTAGACCGGCGCGCAGTCGAGCCCAGCGACAATGCCGCCGTCGAAATTCGGGGCGCGACCGTCGATGGCCACGCCATGGCACCGGGCCGGGTTGCCCACCTGCGACCCGTCTACGCCAAAAGGTGGGTCAGCGCGACGCCGCGGTTGCAGAGCGTGCCGCGGATCAGGAAGTTCTCGGCCGCCGCCCTCCCGGGCGCAATTAAGCCACTCGGTATCTGCCCGGACGCCACCCGAGGCCATGATCATTGCCATGTCGACTTGGCGTGTCATTGCACTTCCCTCGCTGGCTTAGGGATATCCGCGCGGGTTTGTTTTGACCGCTGCCACTTTTCTTGCGTTTGCGAAATGTAGAGCAATTTCGACGTCAACGATCTCGAAGCCGGTCTCGCGGCGATGAAGACTGGCTCCTTTCACACGGCAGCCAAGTCGTTGAGCCCGTCGCGATCGGCGATCACCCGCGGGGGCCAGAAGCCTGAAACCGCCCTCGATTTCGAGCTGTTCGAGCGGACGATGCGCGCGGTCAGGCCGACGCTGGCGGCAAGGGGGCTCCGGGCGCGCGCCGAGGCAATCCTGGAGGATGCACGGGCGACCAGCCGCGCGATGCGGGACGAAAGCGTGGCCTTCGGCCACCATCGCCACGCGGTGATCGACGACGCCGTGGCGCGGGCGAGAAAGCCCCATGCCTGGCCTTATGAGGCACACCGGTCGACCACGGCGCTTGAGCCGGTGAGCGGCGAAAGCGGGGTCGCCCTGGTGAGCGCCTCCGCCGTCACGCCCGGTTTCTCGGAAGGCATCGTCGTCAGCCCATTGCCCGCACCGACGATCCTGGGTCCTATCGGACTGCTCTCCCCCATCGGGCAGAAGGACACGCCCGTCGTCGCGGCGTTCAAGGCGGCGGTGCGTCTGTTCGCCTGAGCGGGTCAGCCCGCACTCCGCGCCCAGACCTCGGCGTTAATCATGTGGATGGGCTCGCCCGCGGCATAGGCGTTGATCTGGTCGAAGATGTCCGCGAACTGAAGGTCGAACTCATCCTCCGTGACGAAACCGATGTGCGGCGTCGCGATCACCCGAGGATGAGACAGCAACGGATCGGAAGGATCCGTGAGGGGTTCCGTGTCGAAGACGTCGACGGCCGCTGTTCCAGGGCGACCCGCATCGAGCGCCGCCAGAAGCGCGCCCGGCTCGACCAGCCCGGCGCGAGATGTGTTCACGAAGACCGCGTCGGGACGCATCGCCGCGAGGTCGCCGGAGGTGACGATGCACCGCGTCTCGGGCTTCAAGCGGACGTGGATCGAAACGACGTCGCAGGTCGAGAAGAAATCCGCTCGGCTCACCGCAACGGTCTCGCCGACGGCACGCGCCCTCTCGCGTCCCGCCTCCGAGCCCCACCAGACGACCTCCATGCCGAAGGCCCGGGCATAGTCCGCGACCGCTTGGGCGATGCGGCCATATCCGTAGAGCCCGATCCTGCGCCCCCGCAACGTCCGTCCGACACCCATCTGCCAATGCCCGGCCTTGAGCGACGCGATTTGCGCAGGCAGCTGCCGCATGGCGGCGAGGACCAGCGCCCAGGTCAGTTCGGCCGCGGCATAGGAGGGTGTGCCGCCGTGCATGTTCGAGCACAGCAGCACGCCCGTGTCCGTGCAGGCCGGGACATCGACATGGGGATAGACGCTTCGCTGGCTGATCAGCTTGAGGTTCGGCAAACGCTCGAGAAGGTCGCGGGTCACCTTCGTGCGTTCCCGGAACAACACCAGCGCCTCCGCCCCGGACAGCCGTCCCGCAAGGATGGCCGGGTCTTCCACATGATCGGTCCAGACTGTCACGTCATGTTCCGCGAGACGCGAGAAACACGGCAACCCTTCGAGCGTGTCAAACCAGTCGTCGAGAATATGAACCTTCATCGGTGTAGCCTTCCCGGAATGTCGAAGGCTTGAAGAGAACAGCTTTTCAACAAGACCCTCGATTGCTGAAGCATCAATGCGACAGCAGAACGGGGATGTCGATCTCATTCAAGACGCACGCATTGACCCCGACCGGGGGAGTCTTCCCGGCGCTTCGAGTGCTCGAAGGCGCCCATCACCAGGAAGCCCGGATTGCGCTCCCGCGTGAAGGCCAGAAAGGTTCTGCCGACGCCGCGGTGCAGCGGGAGTTCCTCGTGCCGCGCTTCGACCTCGTGCAGGGCAAGGTGGTCGAGCACCTCCTCCACCGGGCGCGGAAGCCGGGTGCCTTCCACGGTCAGCAGGGTCACGCGCCCCTCGTCCTCAAGCAGTTGCAGGCTGTCGTAGAGCGCCCGCCCGGCAGTGTGGCTGCCGTCCCGGGCGATGGCCGCCTCGGCATGGCTGGCCTCGCGGTCGTAGCCTTGCGGCACCACGACAACGGGCCGTCCGCTCATCAACGCGATGCGGTCGGGATGCAAGGTCACATGCTCGTCGGCATCGCCCGGTTTCGGGCGGCCGAGGATCAATATGTCGAAGCCGCGGGCCGTTTTGGCGAACACCATGTCGACGCGCCCGGACACCTCGACAAGGTGGAGCCAATCGTCCAGTTCGAATTCGGCTTTGACCGCATCGAACTTCGAGCGGACATCATTGATGATCTCGGCATTGCCCGCGGCGATAATCTGGGGCGCCCGCGCGCGCGATGCCGTCTCGGCGCTGTCCGAGCGATCGGGGCAACGAGGATGTTCCGGATTGTCGTGCGTCGGCTTCCGTGTCTTCCCGTACCGAGCCGGTAACGTGGATATGACCATTCGCCAGCTCGCGCGCCGTGCGCAACAGGACCGCTGCGTTCAGTGTGAACCGGCCGTAGAACTTGGACCCCGCCAGGACGTCGGTCATGCCGGATGGGTACTGTAGCCCGACCTCGGCAGGGCCATGCGTGCGGCGCAGGGGCCAGGCGCAATTCACCTTCACTCGCAATCATGACCTGAAGCGCCAATCCAGGAACAGTCGCAGGATTGCGAAAGTGCCTGAGAGCGACTGAGGGAGAATGTCGGCAGGCTCACTCGCGTTCCTGCCATCGCTCAGTCTCCACCAACGCCACGCGTTTGCGCCGGATATATCGGGCGTTCCCCGGTAGGTACTTGATCTGGTTCGCTCTCAGTCGCGGCAACAGATCGAGAATGTGTCGAAACTCTTGCGGATCAAAACCATTCACTCGATTTGCGTGTGCCATTCGGATCTCCGGACGGAGTCTGTGGAACCCGATTATCGGCCATTCGCGTCAAGACGACGGCAAACACGGTATTGCGACATGGCTAAGAAAATTGCCCGACGCAGCTCACACGGCCGAAAGTCCGGCGTTTGTGTTCAACAGGAACTGCCTGAAGATCGGGCTACTCGCGGCGCCGATGCCGCGTGCGTTTCCGCCAACACTGCCGGCCTCGATGCGTGGCTCGATCAGGCCCCGCTTGTCCTGGTTCCCGAGGTAGCGCCGCACCCTGAGCACGAGCTCGTCACGGACATCGCTCGGGAAAGCCCCGTCGATCAGGATGGCGTCGAAGTCGATCACCGAACAGATGGACAGCGAAGCCTTGGCAAGCTCCTGCGCGGTTTCGCCGATCCATGGGTTCACGTAGCGCGAGATCCCGTTCCAGTCCTGCGGGAGCTGCCACATGATCTGCGGGTCGAGCCCGGCCTCGATCAGACGGGTTTCCAGCAGGTGCAGGGAGGCGACGTCGATCAGCTGTTTGCTTTCGCCGAGCGGTCCGGTGCTGCGCATGGAGCCGAACGCACCCGCGTTTCCCTGGTTGCCTTCGAAAACGGTGCCGTTGAGCGCCACGCCCCCACCGACGAAGGAGCCGATGAAGAAATAAGCGTAGTCGCGGAACTCCTTGCCGCGGCCATAGAGATGCTCGGCATGGCAGGCCGCGGTCGCGTCGTTCACGACATAGACGGGCAGGTCCGTGAACCGGGAAACGATGGCGACGAAATCCACATCCTTCCATTGCCGGAAGGTCTCGGACGGACCGTCAACGAGGTCGCTCCATTTCCAGAGCTCGAAGGGCGCACCGATCCCGATGCCGCAGACCCTGTGCCGGAGATCCGCCGTCAAATCCCCCTGAAGCGTCTCGATTCCGTCCTGCAGGAACCGGAAGACCGGCTCCGGCAAGGGATAATCGTAGGTCGTGTGGAGCTGGCGCCGCACCTCCCCCACGAAGTCGATCAGCACGAGATCGGCGCTCCGACGCCCGATCTTCAGGCCGAGGGACAGCACGCCATTCGGGTCCAGCTCGATCGGGATGGACGGCTTGCCGATCTTGCCCCGGACGGGCGCGCCGCGGCGAACGAGGCCATCTTCCTCGAGACCCTTCAGGATTGTTGAAACCGTCGGGCGGGACAGGCCGGTGCGCCGGGACAGGTCCGCGCCGGAGACGGCTTCGTGACGCTGCAGCAACGACAGGATCAGACGCTCGTTGTGGTCGCGCAGCCCGCTTTGATTGACGCCTGCGCCGCGCCCTGCACTTCGCTCTGAGGTTACTGCTCCGTCCATGGCGCCGACCATAGGCCCCTCCCTTACCCTTGGAAAGGTAGCGAAGAATACTTAGTAAGTAAAGTTTACAAACTAATTGACAGACGCCTCAGAATCAGGCTTTTTAAGGATCAGCTTTGCAGCGGCCCAACCGGTGCAAGCCCGGATCAGGGAGGAGCCCGATCCAGAAACGACGTCAGTTTCGAGGGAGGAAACCATGAAAAAACTTATGATCACGTCGGCCTTCGCGATGGTCGCAATGGCCGGAGGCGCCTATGCCCAGACCGCGGCCTGCCTCATCACCAAGACCGACACCAACCCGTTCTTCGTGAAGATGAAGGAAGGCGCGACCGCCGCCGCCGAGGAGGCCGGGATCGAGCTCTCCGCCTTCGCCGGCAAGTATGACGGCGACGTGGAAACGCAAGTCGCCGCCGTGGAGTCCTGCATCGCCGCCGGCGCCAAGGGCATCCTGATCACGCCGACCGACAGCCGGGCCCTGGTTCCTGTCATAACCCAGGCCCGTGAGGCCGGTGCGCTGGTCATCGCGCTCGACACCCAGTTCGAGCCGGCTGACGCCGCCGACGCCACCTTCGCCACCGACAACTTCAAGGCCGGTGAGCTGATTGGCCAATGGGCGGCCGCGACCCTCGGCGACGAGGCCGCGAACGCCAAGATCGCCCTGCTGGATCTCAACGCCTCCGAGGTCTCGGTGGACTACCAGCGCGACCAGGGCTTCCTGACCGGTTTCGGGATCGACGTGAAGGACCCCAAGGACATCGGTGACGAGGACGACCCGCGCATCGTCGGCAACGACGTGACCGACGGCTCGCCCGACGGTGGCCGGACCGCGATGGAGAACCTGTTGCAGATCGACCCCGAGATCAACGTCGTCTACACCATCAACGAGCCCGCCGCGGCTGGCGCCTACGAGGCGCTGAAGGCCGCCGGTAAGGACGAGGGCGTGCTGATCGTCTCCGTCGACGGCGGTTGCCCGGGCGTGAAGGACGTGGAGGCTGGCATCATCGGCGCAACGTCGATGCAGTTCCCGCTCCTGATGGCCTCCAAGGGGATTGAGGCGATCAAGAACTTCGCGGAGACCGGCGAGAAACCGCAGAACTCCGAAGGCCTCGACTTCTTCAACACCGGCGTCGAACTCATCACCGACCAGCCGGTCGAAGGCCTTCCCTCGCTCTCTTCTGCAGAGGGCCTGGAGAAGTGCTGGGGCTGACGCCTTCGGGATTTCAATGGCGGCGGCGCGCTCGCGCCGCCGCACCCGCAACTCCCAATTCCGGATCATGAAGCGACGATCTGCCTGCGCATCCCGCGAGGCAGGGGGAGGATATCATGTCAGACACAAGCGAACCGGCCCGCAAGGGCCAGGACTTCGAGCAGACATTGGACAGGAGCGATACGAGGGTCGCCGAGTTCGATGCCAGGCGGCACTCGCCGATCAAAAAAGTGCAACACTTGCTGCACGACAACCCGACCCTCGTTCCCGTGATCGTGCTGATCATCAGCCTTATTGCCTTCGGGCTGATCGCCGGGGGCAAGTTCTTCTCCGCCTTCAACCTGAGCCTGATCCTTCAGCAGGTCTCGATCATCGGGATGCTGGCCGCGGCCCAATCGCTGATCATCATCACCGCGGGCATCGACCTTAGCGTTGCCGCGATCATGGTCCTGATGTCCGTGATCATGGGCAATCTCGCCGTCTACATGGGCGTGCCGAGCGGGATCGCGATCCTCGTCGGCTTTGCCGGTGGCGCTGTGGCCGGCCTGTTCAACGGCCTGCTGATAACCAAGATCAAGCTGCCGCCCTTCATCACCACGCTCGGGACCTGGTCGATCTTCTATTCACTCCTGCTGTGGCTCTCGGGGGCGCAGTCCATCCGGGGCACCGATATCGACGCCAACGCCCCCTTCCTGAAATTCTTCGGCTCCACGATCGAGCTGGGCGGGGCCAGGATCACGCTCGGCTCGCTGCTCATGGTGCTGATCTTCGTCGCGCTCTGGTACATGCTCAACAAGACCCCCTGGGGCCGCCACGTCTACGCCATCGGGGATGACAAGGAGGCAGCTGAGCTATCGGGTATCCGCACGGACCGGGTCCTGGTCTCCGTCTACATGCTCGCGGGCTTCGTCTGCGCGGTTGCCGGCTGGGCCTCCATCGGCCGGGTCGGGTCGATCTCTCCGCAATCCTTCTACGAAGGGAACCTGCAGTCGATCACCGCCGTGGTCATTGGCGGCATCTCCCTCTTCGGCGGACGCGGCTCGATCATGGGAGCGTTGTTCGGGGCGCTGATCGTCGGCGTCTTCCAGTCCGGCCTGCGCATGGCAGGGGTCGACGTGCTCTGGCAGGTCTTTGCCATCGGCTGGCTCATCATCATCGCGGTCGCCATCGACCAATGGATCAGAAGGGTCTCTGCGTAATGTCCGATCAGACACCAATCGTTCAGGGTCGCAACATCGTCAAGCGCTACGGCCACGTGACTGCGATCGACCATTCCGACTTCGAGCTGCGCCAGGGCGAGATCCTGGCCGTCATCGGGGACAACGGCGCCGGCAAGTCTTCGATCGTCAAGGCGATCTGCGGGGCGGTCACGCCCGACGAGGGCGAGATCCTCATCGAGGGCAAGCCGGTCCGCTTCACCTCGCCCATCGAGGCGCGGGAGATGGGGATCGAGATCGTCTACCAGACGCTCGCGCTGTCGCCGGCGCTCTCCATCGCGGACAACATGTTCATGGGCCGCGAGATCCGCAAGGAAGGCTGGATGGGCAAGTGGTTCCACATGCTCGACAAGAAGAAGATGGAAGATTTCGCCCGCGACAAGCTCACCGAGCTCGGGCTGATGACCGTCCAGTCCATCTCCCAGCCGGTCGAGACGCTTTCCGGCGGCCAGCGCCAGGGCGTCGCGGTCGCCCGAGCCGCGGCATTCGCGACGAAGTTCATCATCATGGACGAGCCGACGGCCGCGCTCGGCGTCAAGGAGAGCCGCCGGGTTCTGGAGTTGATCCAGGACGTGAAGGCGCGGGGCATTCCGATCATCCTGATCAGCCACAACATGCCCCACGTCTTCGAAGTGGCAGACCGCATTCACATCCACCGCCTCGGCAAGCGGCTCTGCACGATCGACCCGAAGGACTACACCATGTCCGACGCGGTTGCCTTCATGACAGGTGCCAAGGAGCCGCCCGAGCAACACGCGATGTAGCTCCGGGACGCCCCGCAGTTCAAGACAGGCCGAAGCCACCCACCGGTGGCTTTGGCAATTTGCGAGGCACGGTCTCGGCCTGCCGCCAGACCTGTGTCGCCGACGGTTCCATGAGATGGTTGCCGGAGCGAAACCGCACCCCCCAAGCGCGACACGTCATGCCCTTGTCCCGGCCAGCCTGTTCGCCGCTCTTTGCGAGATACCGGCACAGACCAGGAGCTGGGACATGTGGTAGATCATCAACGGCAGCACGATCACCGCAAGATCACCCGACGGAAACAGCGCCGTTGCTATGGGAAGTCCGGTCGCAAGGCTCTTGGTCGATCCGCAGTAGAAGAGCACCGACTTGTCTGCGCTTGGCAGCCCCGTCCAGTGCCCCGTCCATCCAATGAACGACATCGCGATGGCGAGGAAGGCCAGGACGACGACAACGAGCATGGCCAGCGTCGCCGCGTCCATCGAGGCCCAGAGGCCTGAAACCGTGCCCGCGCTGAAGGCGGAAAAGACGATCAGCAGGATCGCACCCCTGTCTGCGCAGAGGGTGAGAGCCTTGTGTTTCGTCACATGCGGGCCGATCCAGGGTCGGGACACCTGACCAAGCGCGAAGGGAAGCAGGATCTGCGTCGCGATTTTGATTACCGCGTCCAGCCGTACGCCGCCCTCCCCGACATGCAGCAGCGCGGCCACCAGCAGGGGCGTAAGGACGACGCCTACCAGGTTCGACACCGAGGCCGCGCAAATCGCGGCAGGCACATTGCCACCAGCCATGGACGTGAAAGCGATCGAGCTTTGCACCGTTGATGGCAGGACCGCCAAGAACAATAAGCCAAGTGTGACGGTCGTCCCCAGGACCGGACCGGTCAACAGCGACAGCGCGAGTCCCACGAGCGGAAACAGGATGTAGGTGGCCGCAAGGGTCATCCCTTGCAACCGCCAATTCGTCAGACCGGACCGGACCGCACCGGCGTCCAGCTTTGCGCCATAGAGAAAGAACAGCAGCGCGACGGCCCAGAAGGTGACGTGCCCGAGCACCGTAGCAGCGTTGCCCTGCGCCGGGACGATCACTCCCATCGCCGCCGTCGCAAGCAGCAGGAGCATATAAATGTCGATGCCGAGTTTCTTGAGATATTTCATCGTTCTTCCCGGGGCGGCGCCTTCGACGCTCAGAATCCGGCAGCCTGGCCGTCCTTTCGCGGGTCTGAGCCCGCCGCGTGGCCGCCGCCCGGCAAACGATGCACCAGCTGCGCGCCGCCAAAGCTGAAGAAGTCGGCACTGGAATGGACCGTGACCCGGTGGCCGAGGGCACGCAGCCCCTCGACGATCTCGGGGGACAGCCCCGGCTCGCAGGCGACTTCCAGCCCGCTCATCATCCGCCACCGCGGCGCGTCGGCGGCTGTCTGCACGTCCTGCCCCCAGAGCTCGGTGCGGAGCAGCAGCTGCACGTGCCCCTGGGCCTGGATCGGGCCGCCCATCATGCCAAAGGCCATCAGCGGCGCCCCCTGCTTCATCGCGAAGCCCGGGATGATCGTGTGGAAGGGCCGCTTTCCACCACCCACGCAGTTCGGGTGGCCGGGAATGGTGTTGAAGCCAAGGCCGCGGTTCTGCAACGCGAGGCCGAGGCTCGGGACCGCCACGCCTGAGCCGAACCCATCATAGTTCGACTGGATGAAGCTGACCATCATGCCGGAGGCGTCCGCCGTGGCCAGCAGGACGGTGCCACCGCGTTTCGGCGCGCCCGGCCCGTGGTCGATGGCCCTCGCAGGGTCGATCAGCGCGGAGCGGGATTTCAGATAGTCCGGATCGAGCAGCGCGGTTTCATCGACCTCCGTCATGTGATCGCGGTCCGCCACGTAGGCATGCAGGTCGCGATAGGCGAGCTTGATCGCCTCGATCTGGAGGTGCACGGCGGCCAGGTCGTCCGGCCCATGCTCCCGGATCGCGGTGTGCTCGAGGATGCCGAGCGCCATCAGCGCGGCGATGCCCTGCCCGTTCGGCGGGATCTCGTGCAGCTCGACATCCCCGAAGCGCTGGCTGATCGTGCTGCACCAGTCGGCGCGATGGCTGGCCAGGTCCTCCAGCGTCATGGCGCTGCCGTTGGCCTGCAGGAAGGCCACGAGTTCCTCAGCGATCTCGCCCTCGTAGAAGGCGCGGCCTGCGGTTTCCGCGATGGCACGCAGGGTCCGCGCAGCGCCCGGGTTGCGGAAGCGCTCGCCCGGACAGGGCGCCCGCCCGCCCGGCATGAAGGTCTCGGCGAAGCCGGGCTGGCCAGAGAGCGGTTCGGCGTATTTGGCCCAGAGCGTTCCGATAACGGGCGAGACGATGAAGCCCTCTTCGGCATAGTGGATCGCCGGCGCAAGCACCGTGGCAAGGTCCAGCGTGCCGAACCGCTCGGCGAGCGCGACCCAGGCGCTGACCGCGCCGGGAACGGTCACGGTGTCGACGCCGATTTCCGGCATGCCATCGGGAAAGCGCTCCGGTGTCCAGGCGGCCGGCGCGCGACCGGACGCGTTGAGACCGTGCAGCGCCTCACCGTCCCAGAGGATGCAGAAGGCGTCCGACCCCAGCCCGTTGCCCGTGGGCTCGACAATGGTCAGGACCGCGGCCGTGGCGATCGCGGCATCCACGGCATTCCCGCCCTGCCGCAGGATGCTCAGCCCGGCCTGCGTGGCCAGCGGCTGCGAGGTGGCAACGACATTATCGGCCAGCACCGGCGAGCGGCGCGACGTGTAGACGGGATCGTGGCGGAACTGCATCTGGCGTCCTTGGTAGAAAGTTTCCTGTGGCGCTTCGATCGGACTCTCGGGCGGGGGCCGCCCCCTGCGCCGACTTGGCCCGCATCGAGGCTGCGCGCTCGTGAATAGCGCGCCGCGTCAGAGAACCAAAGCCCCTGCGTAAAGGATCCGTCCCCAACGGCGGCACTGATCGGCGGCGGTCGCCATTCCCCCCAACCAAGGTGCGGCTTCGCCGATCCGAGCGATCGTCGGTGAGCGGTTGACGTCTGCCTTCGCGTGGCATGCGCGTCACTCTCCCGCCCCTTGAAGTCGTGCCGCACGGCAACGGTCTCGACATAGCGTTCAGCGTCATACCGAGCGCCAGGCGTTCTTGCGCGGCCCGCGGAGCGTTGTGCCGCAGGGTCGGCAATTCCTAGCATTGCGAGCCTGCCCCGTACGGTTGCATTTTCCCCGTTTCCGACGGATACGAATTTGTTACTTTTTGTCACCCGGAGCCCCTATGACCGCCTCGTCGACGCGCCAGAGCACCCCGTCATCCGCGGAGATCTTCCGGCTGGCATGGCCGCTCGGCCTCAAGGCGATGATGCTCCATGGCATCGTGGTGATCGATGCCTGGCTTGTTTCAGCGCTCGGCGAGGAATCGGTGGCCGCGATGGGGCTGGCGGCCGCGGTCGGCGGCCTTCTGCTCGGCGTGCTCTTCGCCTTTTCCAACGCGGCGCAGATCAGGATCGCGCAGGCCTACGGATCGGGCGACCCGGTCTCGCTCAAGACGGGCGCCTACATCGGACTGCTGATCAACCTCGTATCGGCACTGCTGGGGATCGTTCTGGTCTGGCTCTTCGGCGATCGGGTCATCGAGACCTTTGCCCATACGCCCGACATCGCCGCGCAGGCCGTCAGCTACCTCTCTGTCTTCATGTGGGTCGTCCTGATGGAGGCGGTGGCGCAATGCCTCGGCAGCTTCTTCAACGGATGCGGGCGTACCACCCTGCCCGCCTACAGCTATCTCATCGCCATCCCGATCAACGTGGCGGTCAGCTACTCGCTGATCCACGGGCATTACGGGATGCCGGAGATGGGCGTGGCGGGCGCGGCCGTCGGCAGCGCCATCTCCTCGCTCACCCGCGCGCTGTTTCTCGGCGCGCATTTCCTGCGGTTGACCGGCGGCTACCGGGATGTCACGGGCTGGCGGAACGGCACCTTCGGCGCCTCCCTGCACCGGCACCTGGTATTTGCCATGCCGATCGCCGGGCAGTTCATCTCCATGGTGATCGTCAACAACATCTGCATGTTCATTTACGCCAAGATGAGCGTGAACCAGTTCGCCGCGATGACTCTCATCAATCCCTGGGTGATGGTCGCGGGCAATTTCAGCACCGCCTGGGGCATGGCGACGGGGATCGCCGTGGCGCAGATGCTCGGCAACGGGCAGAGCGGGCCGGAGTTGAACGTCTTCCTGCGCCGCGCCTGGTGGGGGGCCTTCGTGGCCGCACTGATCGTCGCCGGCTGCTTCCTCGCGCTCTGCCTGTCGGTGGACGCGATCTACGCGAGCCTCGGGAGCGAGACGCGCGCCGCGCTGGTCTCCTTCCTGCCCGTTCTGCTGCTCATGCCGCTGCTGCGCGGGTCGAACATCATGTGCGGTCACACGCTCCGCGCCGGAGGGGACACGCTCTATTCGATGAACGTGCACGTCCTGACGCAATGGCTGTTCCGGGTCCCGATGGTGGCGCTCTTCGTTCTCTGGCTGGACCTCTCGGCGACTTGGGTGTTCTCGCTGATCCTGTTCGAGGAGTTGCTGAAGTTCCCGTTCTTCCACAGGCGGGTGCTTCAGGGCGAATGGCGCAAGGGGCCTGCCGAGGAATAGATCCGACTTGGGACGCCGTTGCCCCGTCGGTTCAACCGAAGCAGCTGCCGCCAATTCATGGGATGTATGATCCAGGTGCTGCGTCGATTCCGCCGAAAAATTGACAATCCACGGCATCTGACACATAAGTCATCCCATGTCAGATCCCTCGGATGCCCACGGGCCATCCAACGGCGACATTGCCAGAACCCCGGACACCAAGGCTGCCAGATCATGACCACGCGAGCCCCGATTATCCTCCACGAGACGGATACGATTGCCATTCTGCCCAGCGGCGCAAAGGCGGGCGAGGACCCTCTGGGAATCGGCGCCCCGCTGGCAGCCCCGGTGCGCGCCGGGCACAAGCTCGCCCGACAGCACCACGCGGCAGGCGAGGCTATCCTGAAGTTCGGGCAGATCATCGGACGGGCGAGCGAGGACATTCCGGCCGGCGCCCATGTACATTCGCACAACTGCGCCTTTTCCGATCATGAGCAGGATTATCAGATCGGCGGTGACCTCGCGGCTTCGAAGGCCGCGATCCCGGCTCTCGAGGGGCGCAGCTTCCTCGGATATCGCCGCGCCAATGGCCAGGTGGGCACCCGCAATTTCATCGCGCTTTGCGCAACCGTGAACTGCTCGGCCACGGTGATCCGTCAAGCCGCGCAGGAACTGTCGCTCTCGGGTGATCTGGACGCCTTCGAGAACGTGGACGGCGTGGTCGCCTTCGCCCACGGCACCGGCTGCGGCATGAACATGAAGGGCAAGGGGTTCGAACTGTTGGAGCGCGTGCTCTGGGGGCATGCCACGCATCCCAATGTCGGCGCGGCGATCTTCGTCGGGCTGGGCTGCGAGATGATGCAGATCGCCCACATGAAACATCTCTACGACGAACAGCATGCGGATCGCTTCCACGGGCTGACCATCCAGGAGACCGGCGGCACCCGGGCGACGATCGAGGCCATCAAGGCGAAGGTCAGGGACCTGCTGCCCGAGGTGAACGCCGTGCGGCGCGAACCCTGCCCGGCCTCCGACCTCAAGATCGCCCTGCAATGCGGCGGCTCGGACGGGTTTTCCGGCATCACCGCGAACCCGGCGCTCGGCGTCACCTCCGATCTGCTGGTCGGCCTGGGCGCCACGGCCATCCTGTCGGAAACGCCCGAGATCTACGGCGCGGAGCAATTGCTGCTGCGCCGGGCCGCGAGCCCCGAGGTCGCGCAGAAACTGCTCGACCAGATCCACTGGTGGGAGAATTACGTCCAGATCAACCAGGGCAGCCTCGACAACAACCCCAGCCCCGGCAACAAGGCCGGCGGGTTGACCACAATCCTCGAGAAATCCCTCGGCGCGGTCGCCAAAGGCGGCGCGACGCCGCTCACGGCGGTCTACGACTACGCGGAGAAGGTGACAGCGCCGGGTTTCGTCTACATGGACACGCCGGGCTACGATCCGGTCTGCGCAACCGGCCAGATCGCGGGCGGCGCACACATGGTCGTCTTCACGACGGGCCGCGGTTCGGCCTTCGGCTCGAAACCCGCGCCCACGATTAAGGTCGCGACCAACGACACCCTGTTCGCCGCGATGCCCGATGACATGGACATCAATTGCGGTGACGTTCTCTCCGAGGGCGTGCCGCTGACGGACAAGGGGGCGGAGATCCTCGAGATGATCCTGGCCGTGGCCTCGGGCCAGAAGACCAAATCCGAGCTTCTGGGCCTGGGCGACAACGAGTTCGTCCCCTGGCAGGTCGGCGCGGTGATGTAAGGGCGGAAGCCACTCAGCCTGCCCCTCCCGGGCTGGCGGTGCGGCTCTCGATCTCGCCGGGGTTCTCGGCGACCCATTCCAGCACCCCGCTGATGTGCAGCCACATCGCGCTCTTCGCCGCCTCCACGTCGCGAGCCTCGATCCCGCGCAGGATCATCGCATGCTCGGCGCAGACATCCGCAAGGTCCTGTTGGCGCCATATCCGCGCGCGCATCGTCGGCCCGGACACCAGGCGCAGGAGCGATGTCAGGATCGGGTTTCCCGCGATCTCCGCGAGACGCTCGTGGAACGTGGTATCCGCCTCCATCATCGTCTCGGACGACTCGGCTTTCGCCATTTGGGCGATGCTGTCCCGCAGCCGCTCCAGCTCGGATTCCGTCCGTTTCGCCGCCGCGATCCCGGCCACGTGGAACTCGATCATCCGGCGGATCTCGAGAAACCAGATGATGGCCTGCGGCCCCGAGACGTCGACGGCGAAGCGTAGGGCGTCGAGCATCCCGGCCGGGTCCAGATCCGAGATATAGGTGCCGTCGCCCTGCCGCGCCTCGAGGATGCGCATGGTCTGCATGGCCCGGATGGCCTCGCGCAGCGAATTGCGTGAAACGCCGAGTTGCGCCGAGAGTTCGGCCTCGTTGGGCAGGCGATCTCCCGGTCGGAAGGCACCGGTCCGGATCAGGTCCTGCAGAAGCGAAATGGCCAGATCAACCTTGGTGATGCTCATGACCTGATCCTCCCCGCCCGCGGGCCAAGTTGTTCGGAGAGCGCGTAGCGCTGTCGTCCCCCAGTTTCGTCCGAAGGTATGCGGCGCCGCGACGGGCCTGCAAGCGACGTTTCGAAAGGACCGTGGCCACGCCCGGCTGGTTTCTGGCAAGTCCCTCGACGGGGCGCCCGGGCCACTTTACTCCGGTCCCGCGCCATCCGGAGGCATTCGCCTCCCCGGCTCGGGCCGGGAAGGCAGCCATCGATGACCCCTCCGATCACACGAAACGCAGATCGAGGGTCGCCTGGTTCCAGAGGTTCTTTCGCGGCCGGATCGGGTCGAACCTGAAGGGCGTGTGCTGCCCCTCCTGGAACCGGACGCGCCGGCGCCCTTCGGCCTCCAGATCGTTGATCGGTCGGTTCTCATGCGCCCGGCCGCCCTCGTGCGCGACGAGGTACTTCAGACCGCCGACGGAACGCCCGGCAACCCGGTCGTAGACGTCGAAGACCAGCGGCGCATGGGCCGGAATCGTCGGGTGCAGGGACGACCAGGGTTGCCAGCTGCGGAAGCGGATGCCGGCGACGTAGGTGTCGGGGGCGACCCGCTGCAGCGGCACCTCGACCTGGTTGCAGGTGATGACGAAGCGGCTGCCGAGATCCCCCTCGACCTTCAGCTCCACCCGCTCCAGCGAGCTGTCCACGTAGCGGGACGTGCCGCCGCCGGTGGCCTCTTCGCCCAGCACCAGCCAGGGCTCGATCCCGTTGCGCAGGGTGAGCTTCACCCCCTCGACCGTCGTGTGCCCGACCTCGCCGAAGCGCATCTCGTATTGCGCGTCGTACCAGTCCGGCCGGAAGACGAACCCGTGGGCGGTGCTGAGGTCGTCCAGGACCTGGTTGAAATCCTCGCGGCAATAGTGCGGGAGCAGGTACTTGTCGTGCAGCTCCTTGCCCCAGTGCACCAGCGGCTCGGTGTAGGGCTTGTCCCAGAACCACGCCAGCAGGCCCCGCATGACCAGCGCCTGCGCCATGCTCATCTGCCAGTGCGGCGGCATTTCGAAGCCGCGGAATTCCACCAGCCCCAGCCGGCCCGTGGGACCGTCCGGCGAGAACATCTTGTCGATGCAGATCTCGGCCCGGTGCGTGTTGCCGGTCATGTCGGTCAGCAGGTGGCGCAGGATCCGGTCGGCCAGCCAGGGAAAGGCCTGTCCGCTCGCTTGCATCCGGGACAGCTCGCTGAGCGCGATCTCCATCTCGTAGACCCGGTCCGCCAGCCCTTCGTCGAAACGCGGCGCCTGGCTGGTGGGGCCGATGAAGGTGCCGGAGAAGAGGTAGGACAGCGAGGGGTGCCGCTGCCAGTAGCGAATGATGGAACCAACGAGATCCGGCCGCCGCAGGAACGGGCTGTCTGGCGCCGTTGCGCCGCCCACGACGATATGGTTGCCGCCACCGGAGCCGGTGAGCCGTCCGTCAACCATAAAGGTGAAGCTGTCGAGCCCACACTGGCGGGCCTCCTCGTAGAGCGCCTCGTTGATCTCCTTGAGCGACTGCCAGTCCTTCGCCGGATGGATGTTGATCTCGATGACGCCCGGGTCGGGGGTCACGCGGATCACGTTGAAATTGCCGTCGCGCGGTGGCTCGTAGCCCTCGATCCGGACCGGAAGGCTCATCGCCGCGGCGGTCTCTTCCACCGCTTCGACGAGGTCGAGATACTCGTCCGAAGAGCCAGTCGGCGGCATGAACACATGCAGGATGCCATCCCGCGGCTCGACCGCCAGCGCGGTGCGGATCGGCATGCCTTCGACCCAATAGCTGTATTCGCCCACGAGCCAGTCATCGGAGCTTTCGACATCGCGCAGCCAGACGGATTCGTCGAAATCCTGCGCCGGACCGGGCGCCGCATCCCGGCGCTGCTGTCGGATCCTGCGCACCGGCTGTGCCTGGGGTGGCACGATGTAGCCATCGGGCAGCGGTGCGGTCGGCTGTCCCGGCCCGTAGCCCGTGCCGAAATGGGGCGTGTCGAGGTATTCCTCGGTCTCGTATTCGGCTTCCGTTCCGCGGTAGGGCTTGCGTCGCGGCGGCAGTCCCTTACGCCGACGGAGCATGGTGTCGCGGAAATACTGCTTGAACTCCTCGGTCCTGGAGAGCGAGTTCAGCGGCAGTCGGTAGCCGGCCGGGCTGTCGCCGGGCAGCAGGAAGAGCTTGTCGCGCCGCGTGCCCCAGTGGTCGGACGCCCAGCGGAACCGGCGCCGCTTGCTGGCCTGGGCCTGAGCCAGCTGGATCGGGATCACGTAGCTGACGGGGTTGCTGAGACCGTTGTTCAGCATCCGCACGAGGCGCGCGCGCTCCTGCGGGTCCTCGAGCTGGTTGTCCTCGACCGTCACGTTGTCCGGCAGCATCGCTTCCTTGCCCATGAAGTGCATCGGGTCCTCGTAGACCGGATGGGCAAAGGCATCGTCCTCAAGTTCCAGCGCGTCGAGCAGGCGTTCGGAAAACTCCGCCGCCGTCTCATGGGTCGCGTGACCGGTGTTTTCCCGCGCAAGCAGATCGGCATCCGACCAGAGCGGCAGCCCGTCGCCGCGCCAGATCAGCGAATAGGCCCAGCGGGGGAGCGGCTCCCCCGGGTACCACTTGCCCTGCCCGTGGTGCAGCACGCCATGCGGCGCGAAACGATCCCGGAGCCGGCGAACAAGCCGGTCGGCATAGACACGCTTGGTCGGGCCGACGGCTTCCGTCGTCCATTCGGCGCCGTCACGGTCGATGGCCGAGACGAAGGTCGGCTCCCCGCCCATGGTGAGGCGCATGTCCTGGGCCTGGAGCTTGGCTTCCACAGCCTGTCCGGCGCGGTCGATCTCCGCCCATTGCTCCGGCGAGAGCGGGCGGGTGACGCGCGGCGGCTCGTCGATCCGCTCCACCGACATCTCGAAGCTGAAGGTCACCTCCGCCTCGTCGTGCGCGCCGGTGATCGCGGCGGCGGACGAAGGCTCGGGCGTGGCCGCGAGCGGGATATGTCCCTCCCCGGCGAAGAGGCCCGAAGTCGGGTCCATCCCGACCCACCCCGCGCCGGGCAGGTAGACCTCGCACCAGGCGTGCAGGTCCGTGAAATCGTTCTCCGGTCCCGCCGGGCCCTCGATCGGCTTGAGGTCCGCCGTAAGCTGGATCAGGTATCCCGAAACGAACCGCGCCGCATACCCGGCTTCCCGCAGCATCGCGACCATAAGCCAGGCGCTGTCCCGGCAGGAGCCGAGCGCCTTGCGGATGGTGACGGCCGGGCTTTGCACCCCCGGCTCCATCCGGATCGTGTAGTCGATCCGCTGCGAGAGAAACCCGTTCAGCGCCACCAGCCAGTCGTTCGTGCGCCCTTCCTGCTTTGGCGACTGTTCGACGAAATCCCTGAACGTATCCCCCCGGCCCACCTTGCGAAGGTAGGGCCGCAGATCCTTGAGCTGCGCGTTGGTGTATTTGAACGGGACTTCCTGACAATCTTCCTCGAGGAAGAAGTCGAACGGGTTGATCGCGACCATGTCGGCGACGAGATCGACGGTCACCGAGAATTTCCGCGTCGGCTTGGGGAACACCAGCCGCGCATGCCAGTTGGCATAGGCATCCTGCTGCCAGTTGAGAAAATGATCCTCCGGTTCGATCTTCAGGCTGTAGCTCTTGATCGGAGTCCGGCTATGGGGTGCGGGACGCAGGCGCACGACGTGCGGCGCGAGAGTGACCAGGCGGTCATATTCGTATGTTGTTCGATGACTTAGCGCTACGCTTATGGACATGCATTTGCCGCTTTTTCTCGCAGCCTCGAAACATTTTCGGAGCTGCTGTTTCGGACCCGCCTTTTCTGGCGCTTCCTTCGTGTTTGCGGGTCCGAAGTGATTGTGGTCAACCCCTTTGTTGCACGGCAGGTTTCGCGGCTTTGCGCCGAACTTGGTCGAGGTTTCGCAGCATGGGCTGCTGGAAACCGAAATGGCCGGAGCGCTTCTGCGCCGCCGGCCATCGAAGGGTCGCTCCGTCCTGCTGCCTCGGCTTAGAGGATCACCGGCCCAACCGTCAGAAGGATATTGGCGAACCTCCGCGTCTCGCCGCTGGCGATCACCAGCAGCGTGTCCGAGGATTTTGCCAATGCGTAGAACTCCTCGCGGGCGACGAATTCCATCGGCGTGTCGTCGGCAAGAATCTCGACATACTCCGTATGCAGAGCGTTCTCGAAATCCTCGGGCCAGGCCATCATCCGCGCCATCTCGACATTGATGAGCTTGCAGACGCCTTTCAGGATCTCGGCGCTGGCGACAGTCCCGGGAGCGAAATTCAGATAGACGATTTCCGCTTCCGGCGCGGAATTGGTCACGAATGAGTAATTCGCGTCCGAAATGAGAATCTGGGCCTTGTGCCCTGCCCGGGCGAGCGCGGCCAGAAGCTGCGGATGAAGGATGTCGGACTTGATCATGATGCCTCCTTGGGCGTGGCGCCGCGCGGGCGGCACCACTCATGCGATCACATGCGGTAGACGCCGCCGTTGACGTCGATCGTGGCTCCGGTGATGAACCCATCGTATTCGGAGGCGAGGAAGGTGATCGTCCGCGCGACGTCCTCCGAGGTGCCGGCCCGGCCGAGCGGAATGCCCCTGACCGTCTCGTCCGCGGATTCCTTGGTCGTGTGCTGGTTGTGGAAGCGCGTGCCGAGGATCAGCCCCGGGGCGACGGCGTTCACCCGGATGCCGAATTCTCCGAGTTCGGCGGCAAGCGACCGGCTCCAGGTGAGAACCGCCCCCTTGGTCATGGAATAGACCAGCGAGCCGGAATGCCCGCCGGAACGGCCAGCAAGGGAGGCGAGGTTGACGATGCTGGCGCCTTCCTCTGCCTGCTTAAGGTGAGGAAGCGCGGCCTGGGTGACATTGAGCATGGTCGTCATGTTGACGTCGATCACCATCTGCCAGAACTCCGGCTCGATCTCGCCCAGCCATTTCCGGGCGATGATGCCGCCGACGTTGTTTACCAGCACATCCATGCCGCCCAGGAACTCGGCGGCATTCGCCACACAGGTCTCCGCCTCGTCCTTCTTCGTCAGGTCGGCCGGGCCGAACGCGGCGCGCCGGCCGAGGGATGTCGCAAGCTCGACGAGCTGTTCCGGCCCTTCCGTTCCGCTGAAGTAATGCAGGTAGATATCGCAACCCGCCTCGATTAGGCATTTGGCGGTATGGAAACCGATGCCCTGCTCGGCGCCGGTGATGAAGACCTTCTTGCCTTCCAGTTTTCCCATCTTCTTCTCCTTGGTGGATCGAGTGACGCCCCTGCGCCGCTTCTCGACAGCGGCTGCACGCGGGGCCGGCCGTCATTCAGTGGTTGCTGTTCCCGCAAGCGCCGACCACGCATGCAACGCCGATGACCGGCGTCGCAGCCCCCGGCCCGGGCTGGCAACGGAGGAACGGTTCGCCTGCGGGTTGGGTCTCGGAAGCACGTTCGTCCGGCCATGGATCATGGCGAGGTCATGCACAGCGCCATTTTTGTGAGTATTTGTAAACATCTCGGGCGCCTGTATGCGCCAGCCCGTAGGGATTGACTATCCCTGCCTTGCCCACTGCGACAACCGGCGCCGATGGGCCACGCGCGTTCGGTCGCCCGATTGACCACAAGCACTTCCGCGCGCCGATCAATTGCCCTGCCCCGCATGGCGATCCAATCTCCCTGGCAGGGAAGGTTCCGACCCTACCGGACAAGGCACGGTTCATCGACGGGGAGATTCAAGGAAACCGGTGCCGCGATCCGCTCCACTATGAACGGACCGGCGGACGGCACGCTCACTTGCGGCGTGGGCGCACGCCGTTGAGGAATATCTCGATCGCGCGATCGCGGCGGGCCTCACGATCTTCCGGCTTGCGGAGGATGCGGTCGGGATCCAGCAGGCAGGGGAGGGTGTTGCCCACCACCATGTCCACCAGAAGTTCTGCCGCGGCAGGAATTTCGTCGAGCGCGAGGCCGATTTCCCCCGCCTCTGCGGCCTGCAGAAGTTCCTTGCAGAGCAGATCGACCACCTGGCCCGGTCCCATCCGGCTGAGGCCGAGGGCCATTTCCGGGTAGTTGCGGGCCTCAGCGATCACCGCGCGCAGCATTTCGATCACCACGTCCGGGGGCTCGCGCTTGAGATTGAAGGTCAGAAGGATGCGCAGCCGCTCCTCGAGCGACGCGTTCCGCTCGTCAGGCCGGAGCGGACGGAACAGCGCCCTGCTCATTCGCGCCAACCCGGCGCCGAGAAGCTCCTCCCGGCTGCGATAGAGCGAATAGAGCGTCCGCTTCGACATGCCGGCTCGCTGGGCGATGTCGTCCATCGTCACATCCTCGGGCCCCTTTTCCGACAGCAGGGCGATGGCGCAGTCCAATACCAGCGTCTCGCGCTCAGCCCGGCACATCTGCACAGGACGTCCGCGCTTGCGCAGATTGCCCTGGTCGTTCCGGTCGGTTTCCTTAGGAGTCAAAGCCAATTACCGTCCCCCTGAAATGCCACGTCCCGCATCAGACGCGCATTTGCAGCATGAGCGGACTTTACAAAACCGTATAGTTTCCATAATGGCCGCATTCAAGAGTTCCGCCGCGCAACAGAGCGGACGTTTGTCTCCCGGAGTCCCCAATGCCGACGTTTCGATCCCTCCTCCCGATTCTGCTCGTGGCAATAGCTCTTGCCCCGGCCGCGCCCCCGGCGCAGGCACAGCAACAGGGCGGCGAGCGCCCGCCGATGCCGGTCACCGTGGTGACGCTGCAGGCGAGCGACGTGACGCTCACCTCGACCCTTCCCGGCCGCGTCACCGCCTCCGGCGTCGCCGAAGTGCGCCCGCAAGTCAGCGGGATCGTCACCGAACGACTCTTCGAAGAAGGCAGGCCTGTGGAACAGGGCGCGCCGCTCTATCGCATCGACGCGGCCAGCTACGAAGCCGCGAAGGCCGCCGCGGAAGCGAGCCTTGCACAGGCGCAAGCGCAGTTCCGTGCCGCCGATCGCGAGAAGACCCGTCAGGAGGAACTGCGCCAGCGCAACGTGACGAGCCAGCAGGTGCTTGATGACGCCGTTACGGCCTTGGATGCCGCAACCGCAGCGGTCAAGGTCGCCGAAGCGCAGGTTCTGTCCGCGACGATCGACCTCGAGCGGACGACGATCACGGCTCCGATCTCGGGGACCGTCGGCCTCAGCCAGACCACGCAGGGCGCGCTGGTCACAGCCGGTCAGGCCAGTGCCCTGACCGTGATCCGCAAGCTCGACCCGGTCTATGTCGACGTGACGCAATCGGCCGCGGAGATCCTGCAGTGGCGCCGTTCCGGCCAGCACCTGGCCGAGGACGCCGGCACCCGGATCACCCTGCGCCTCGCCGATGGCGGCACCTACGAGCACGATGGTGTCCTTGCCGCGGCCGAACCGCATGTGAACGAGACCACCGGCGTGATCGTTCTGCGGCTGGAATTCCCCAATCCCGAGCAGTTCCTGCTGCCGGGCATGTACGTCCAGGTCGAGTTGCCCCAGGGGGTGGTGCAAGACGCGGTGCTCGCCCCGCAGGAAGGCGTCACCCGTGACCGCCGCGGTCGCCCCGTGGCGATGGTCGTGAACGCCGACAACCAGGTCGAGACGCGCGAACTCACAGTGGAGCGCGACCTCGGAAACCAGTGGGTCGTGACCGACGGCCTCGCGCCGGGCGACCGGATCATTGTCGCCGGCCTCCAGAAGGTTTCGCCCGGCATGACCGTTCTGCCCGAAGAACGCGCGGCAGCCGACGCCGCTGCCCCCGCCAACTGAACATCGTCCCCCGGAGGGAACCATGGCCCGATTCTTCATCGACCGGCCCGTCTTTGCCTGGGTGATCTCGATCCTCATCATGGGCGTCGGCCTGCTGTCGATCTTCACG
The DNA here is from genome assembly GCF_042676185.1 of Tropicimonas aquimaris. NCBI lineage: Bacteria > Pseudomonadati > Pseudomonadota > Alphaproteobacteria > Rhodobacterales > Roseobacteraceae > Tropicimonas > Tropicimonas aquimaris. The sequence goes on from NZ_JBHTJT010000049.1 coordinate 81,165, forward strand.
CTCCCCGTCGCGCAATATCCCCAGATCGCACCGCCCTCGGTGCGGATCAGCGCGCAATATCCCGGCGCCTCGGCGGAGACCGTGGCCAACACGGTCACTCAGATCATCGAGCAGCAGATGACCGGGCTCGACGGGATGCGCTACATGTCGTCTTCCTCGACCTCGGCCGGGACGGCGAACATCACCCTGACCTTCGAGGCCGGCACAGATCCGGACGTGGCGCAGGTGCAGGTGCAGAACAAGCTGGCGCAGGCGACGCCCCTGCTCCCGGAAGCCGTGCAGCGGCTCGGCGTTCCGGTGGAGAAGGCGTCGTCCTCGTTCTTCATGGTCATCGCCCTGATCTCGGAGGATGGGCGGCTCGACCAGTCGGACCTCTCAGACTACCTGAACTCCAACATGGTCGACGAGTTCTCGCGGATCGAAGGCGTGGGGGGAGCACAGGTATTCGGCGCGCAATACGCGATGCGGATCTGGCTCGACCCCTCCAAGCTCGCGGCCTTCGAGATGACTCCCTCGGACGTGGTCAGCGCGGTCTCGGCGCAGAACGCGCAGATCTCTGCGGGCTCCTTCGGCGCGCTTCCGGCGCCTGAAGGGCAGCAGCTCAACGCCACCATCACGGCCCAGTCGCTGCTCACCACACCCGAGGATTTCCGCAACATCGTCCTGCATGCAGAAACTGACGGCGGCCTCGTGCTGCTGCGCGACGTGGCGCGCGTGGAGATCGGTGCCGAGAACTATTCCACCATCGCCCGGTTCAACGGCCAGCCGGCATCCGGCATGGCGCTGAACCTCGCCTCGGGGGCCAATGCGCTCGACACCGCGGAGCGGGTGAAGGAACGGATCGCCGAATACGCCGAGTTCTTCCCCGAAGGCGTGAGCTACGTCATTCCCTACGACACCACCCCCTTCATCGAGATCTCGATCCACGAGGTCCAGAAGACGCTGTTCGAGGCCATCGGGCTGGTCTTCGTGGTGATGCTGCTCTTCCTGCAGAATTTCCGGGCCACCCTGATCCCGACGCTCGCGGTTCCGGTTGTCATCCTCGGAACATTCGCCATCCTGTCTATGGCGGGCTTCACCATCAACACCCTCACCATGCTGGCGATGGTGCTGGCCATCGGACTGCTGGTCGATGACGCAATCGTCGTGGTCGAAAACGTCGAGCGGATCATGGAGGAAGAGGGGCTCTCCCCCCGCGACGCGACGCGCAAGTCGATGGGGCAGATCACCGGCGCCCTGATCGGCATCGCGCTCGTGCTCTCGGCGGTGTTCGTGCCGATGGCCTTCTTTGGCGGCTCGACCGGTGTGATCTATCGCCAGTTCTCGATCACCATCGTCTCGGCGATGGCGCTTTCAGTGCTGGTGGCCCTGACGCTGACGCCGGCGCTCTGCGCCACCCTGCTGCGCAGCAAGGACGTCCAGCACGCCCGCCGCGGCCCGCTGGCCTGGTTCAACACCGGCTTCGACCGGCTGACCGGCGGCTACGCGGGCACCGTGGGCTATCTGATCCGCCGACCGTTCCGCGTGCTCATCGTCTACGCGGCGCTTGGCTACGGGATGGTGTTCCTGTTCCAGAACACGCCCACCGGCTTCCTGCCCGACGAGGACCAAGGCATCCTGATGACGCTGATCCAGGCGCCCACCGGCGCCACTGCCGAGCGCACGCAGGACGTAGTCAAGCAGGTCGAGAGCCATTTCAACACGGTCGAGGCGGAGAACGTGCAATCGGTCTTCGGCGTCGTGGGCTTCAGCTTTGCCGGCCAGGGTCAGAACATGGGGCTTGCCTTCGTCCGGATGAAGGATTGGGAGGAGCGTCCCTCGCCCGCGCAATCGGTTCAGGCCGTGGCCGGCCGCGCTTTCCCTGCCTTCATTGGGATCCGCGATGCGATGGTCTTTCCCATCGTCCCGCCCTCGGTGATCGAACTGGGCAACGTGTCGGGCTTCGACTTCTTCCTGCAGGCGCAGGCCGGTCAGACCCATGAGCAGCTCCTTGCCGCGCGCAACCAGCTGCTCGGCATGGCGTCGCAAAGCCCGCTCATCGCCTCGATCCGTCCTTCGGGGCTGGAGGATGCCGCGCAGTTCAAGCTCGACATCGACTGGCGCGCCGCCGGGGCCGTTGGGGTCACCCCAGCCAACGTCGGCACCACGCTCAACATCGCCTGGGCCGGGAGCTACGTGAACGACTTCAACGATAATGGCCGGATCAAGCGGGTCTATGTCCAGGGCGAGCCGGACAGCCGCGCGACCCCGTCGGACCTGAGCAAATGGCGGGTCCGCAATGCCAATGGCGAACTCGTGCCCTTTGCCAACTTCACCAACGAGAGCTGGGAATACGGCCCCCAGGGGCTCAACCGCTACAACGGCATTCCCGCGATGCAGATCCAGGGGACGCCTGCCCCTGGCGTGACCACCGGCGAAGCCATCGCCGAGATCGAGCGCATGGTGTCGGAACTCCCTCCGGGCTACAGCGCCGCCTGGACGGGACTGTCACTGGAGGAACTCGACTCAGGTGGCTCAGCGCCGATGCTCTACGCGCTGTCCCTGGCGGCGATCTTCCTCTGCCTCGCGGCGCTCTACGAGAGCTGGGCGATCCCCTTCTCGGTGATGCTGGCGATGCCCATCGGCGTGCTCGGCACGATGGGTGCCGCCTACTGGTTCGGGTTCGAAAACGGCGTCTTCTTCCAGGTCGGGCTGCTGACCGTGATCGGCCTGACCGGCAAGAATGCGATCCTGATCGTTGAGTTTGCACGCGAACGGTTCGAGGCGGGAGAAGACCTCTATTCCGCCGTCAAGGAAGCCGCCCGCCAGCGTTTCCGGCCGATCATCATGACCTCGCTGGCCTTCTCTCTGGGCGTGGTGCCGCTGGTGCTCTCCACCGGTGCCGGTGCCGGCGGACGCACGGCCGTGGGCTCCGCGGTGCTTGGCGGCACGATCACGGGCACCGTGCTCGGGGTGGTCTTCGTGCCGCTGTTCTTCGTGCTGGTGGCGCGGATCTTCAACCGCAAGCGGGTTCGTGCTCAGGCCTGCGCACTGCCGACGGCGGAGAGCCACCCCTGACACGGGCTTGAAGCCCCGAACGACTGGGGGCTGGGGCGCTGTTGTGCGCCCTGCCCCGACCCCCGCGTCAGACGCCCTCCATCGCCCCGAGCGCGTCACGGTCACGGCCCCCTGAGAATGGCGGGCAGGCGTGCCCGCCGAGAGCCTTTTGCCCAGATTGAAACGGTCCGCCGAGCGGGCGTTTACCGCTTCTTGTGCTGCGGCGTTGCAGAGCCATGGGCTCCTGCCTTGCCGCCCTTCTTGCCGACAGCCATCGCCCTCGCCTTGTTCTTCTTGCTGTTCGGCTTTCCGACGGGCGGCTTCGGCCCCTTGGGCTTGCCGTCAGGCGACTTCCGCTTCCCGTACCCCGCATTCGGCTTGCGCTCCGGCGTTCCTGCGGCCGTGTCCGACGGCGATCCGACGTGGCGCTTCTTGTGCCGCGGCTTGCGCTCACCCGGCACCGTGTCGGGCGCAGGCCACTCCTCGCGGGGGGCGGGATCGGCGGCGCGTTCGGCGGTCCGGGGCTTCTTCGACGCGGTGTCTGCCGCTGCGGCCAGCTCAGCTGCGGGTTTCCTGCTGACGGGAGCGCTGCGCGGCGACTTCGCCACGGTCGGCGCCTCGTCGAGCCGCGCCAGCGTCACGCCGGGTTCGACCGACAGGTCCGGGCCGATGGCGTCGAGGAACGCCGGCACGCTGGATTCCCGGATCTCGACATAGGAGACATCGGGCTGGAGGCGGATCGCGCCAACGTCCTCCTTGGTGATCTGGCCCGCCTTGCACAGCATCGGCAGAAGGCGGCGCGGTTCGGCGCCCTGGTTGCGCCCGGTCGAGAGCGAGAACCAGACGCTCGGCCCGAATTCCGGCCGCGGCTTGGGCTTGTCGTCATAGGAGGACAGCTCCTCGGGGACGGAGTGGCGTTCCTGGTAGAGCCGCAGGTAGGCCGCCGCGAGCTGCCGGGCCGTGAACCGGTCGGCCAGCGTCTCGACGGTCGACTCGATCGACTCGGAGATCTCCTCATGCCAGGCCGGGTCCGCGAGCATCCGCTCCTCGTCCCGCGCCCTGACGGCATCGGCGGAGGGCGCCTCGGACCAGTCCGCCTTGAGCTTGGCCCAGCCGAGAAGGCGCTCCGCCTTCTTGCGCGACTTCGGCGGCACGATCAGCGTGCTGACGCCCTTGCGCCCCGCCCGCCCTGTACGGCCCGACCGATGGAGCAGCGTCTCGTGGCCCGAAGGCAGTTCGGCATGCACGACCAGATCGAGGTTCGGCAGATCGATGCCGCGCGCCGCCACGTCCGTTGCCACGCAGACCCGCGCCCGGCCGTCGCGCATGGCCTGCAGCGCGTGGGTCCGCTCGCTCTGCGACAGTTCACCGGAAAGCGCCACCACGGAAAACCCGCGGTTCGACAGGCGGGTGGTCAGCCGGTTGACCGTGGCCCGCGTGTTGCAGAACACGATGGCATTGGGCGCCTCGTAGAAGCGCAGCACGTTGATGATCGCGTTCTCGGTGTCCCGCTCCGACACGCTCAGGGCGCGATACTCGATATCGGCGTGCTGGGTGTGTTCGGACTTGGTGTCGACCCGGATCGCGTCCTTCTGGTACTGCTGGGCCAGCGCGGCGATGGATTTCGGCACGGTGGCAGAGAACAGCAAGGTTTGACGCTCTTCCGGCGCCTCGCCGAGAATGAACTCCAGGTCCTCCCGGAAACCGAGGTCGAGCATCTCGTCGGCTTCGTCCAGAACCACGGCGCGCACCTCGCCCAGGTCGATGGAGCCGCGCATCAGGTGGTCGCGCAGGCGCCCCGGTGTGGCGACGACGATATGGGCCCCGCGCTCCAGCGCACGACGCTCGTCCCGCATGTCCATGCCGCCCACGCAGGACGCCACGACCGCGCCCGCCTTGGCATAGAGCCAGCCGAGCTCGCGCTTGACCTGCATCGCCAGTTCGCGGGTCGGCGCGATCACCAGCGCCAGCGGCAGTCCTGCAGCATCGAAGACTTCGGCATCGCGTAGAAGGGTGGGCGCAATGGCAAGGCCGAAGCCGAGCGTCTTGCCCGATCCGGTCTGCGCCGAGACCAGAAGGTCCGCGCCAACCAGCTCCGGCTTGGTCACCGCCTTCTGGACAGGGGTGAGCGTTGAATATCCACGCTCTTCGAGCGCGTCAGAAAGTGTACGTATCACGGTGTTCATTTCCGTTGTCTAGAGATTGGAAACGCCGTGCACAGTGTCTCTTCCCGACCGTTCAGCGCCTCTTCCGGTGCGCCTCCTGGCGTGACGGTCACATCAGGAAATCGCGATCGACGGGTTCTAGTCTGTCTGGGCGGGGATTCATAGGCCTTTTTCCCATCGCTTCGCGAGAACTCGTCGGCCGTCGGAAATTGGCCGGAAAACGATGGTCTCAAAAATGCTCTCACAGCAGCGGCCTTGCGCGACTCAAAGATGATCCGCAGATATATCTATTAACTTTCAATCTGTTAAAGCCCAATTTGCGACGCTTCGTCACTTGCTAGATGCCTCACGACCTTGTTACCGTGAGTCCGTAAGGACAAGGGCGGGCCCCGTGTCGTCCGCCTCCCGAGCAAGCAAGATCAACCTCGCAAGCAATGGAAGGTGGACAGATGACAAACGCTTTGCGCGGCACGATGCTGGCCCTCGCTCTCGCCGGGGCAGCGGCCTTTGGCTGGACGACCTCGTCCACATCGGTACATGCCCAGGAAAGCGGCACAGCCGCAGCTTTCAACCCGGCGGACCTGATGCCGGAAATCCCGGCACTGGAAGCGTGGCGCAATTCTCCCCACGCTGATCTGTCCAAGGAAGCGTTCCGCCATTGGGACGAGGAAGAGGACAAGCTGATCCCCGAGGAGTGCTCCAAGTGTCACTCCACCACCGGGTATCTTGAGTATCTCGGTGCCGACGGCAGCGAACCAGGTGTCGTCACAAAGCAGGAAATCGATCCCGAACACGCCCCCGGCATTGCCTGCATGGCCTGCCACAACACCGTCGCGCAGAACATGACTTCGATAATCTTCCCCTCTGGCGACGAGGCGGAAGTGTTCACCTCGGACATTCGCTGCATGACCTGCCACGGCGGCCGGGCCTCGACCGTCCAGGTCAATGACAAGATGGTGGAGCTGGGAAATCCGGAGACGGACAGCGTCGCGGCCGACCTCGCATTCATCAACATCCACTATCGTCCGGCCGCGGCGACGCGGTTTGGCGGCGAGGCGCGCGGCGGCTATGAGTACGACGGCAAAGACTATGCCGGGTACTACTTCCACGACCGCGACTCCCAGACCTGCAATGATTGCCACAGCCCGCACTCGCTTGAGGTGAAGGTGGAAAGCTGCACCGATTGCCACGACGAGGTCGATGCCGCGAACGCGGAAACCATGCGCCTCGTGCGCTCTTCGAAGGCGGACTATGACGCCAACGGCGACACGTCCGAGGGGATCCACGCCGAGATCGCCGCGCTGCACGGCCAACTCTTCGAAGCCATCTCGAGCTACGCGGACACAGTTCTGGGTCAGCCGGTCATCTTCCGGAGCACAAACTATCCGTACTTCTTCAACGACACCAACGGCAACGGAGAGGCGGATGACGACGAGATCGCGTTCCCGAACCGGTACCAGTCCTGGAGTCCGCGCCTGCTGAAGGCCGCCTACAATTACAACTTCATCTCGAAGGATCCAGGCGGCTACACGCACAACCCGTACTACCAGCTGCAACTGGCCTATGACAGCATCGCCGACCTCGCCGAAGGTGGCAGCGGTGTTGAAGTCACGGGCGAGCGTCCGGACGAGTAGGACACGCGGTTCACCGTGATCGAATCTGGGGAGCGGCCGCCGATGGCGGCCGTTTCCTGCAAATCTCCTCCCAAAATACGGATCACCCATATGCCAATGCCCCGGCTCAGCGGCCTGATGCTGGCGCTCGCCCTTTTTGCGACGGGCGCCCAGCCTCTGGCGGCCCAGTCAGATCCCGCCACTCCCCTTGAGGCATCGCCGTCCGAAAATGCCGCTTCCGGCTCGACAGCCGATCACACGCGGTTCACGGAACTGGAGGGCCCTTTCAAGAATGCGCGCGAGGTCAACGAGGCCTGCCTTTCGTGTCACAACACCGGGCCCGAGCAGTTGCATGGCACGATCCACTTCACCTGGACGGCGCCCAAAGAGGCGGTAGGGGAAGAGGCTGACCAGCTCGGCATGCTGCACGTCGCCAACGGCTTCCTGCTGTCGACCCCATCCAACATCGAGGCATGCACCTCGTGTCACATCGCCGGCACCCGTTCGGACGATTCCGCGCTGCTGGACGCCTCGAGCGATCCCGTCGCCCCGGTGGATTGCCTCTCCTGCCATGAGCCAACCGGCCAATGGACCGTCGCCAATTTCCACGAGAACGGCGCCGCCTGCACCATGTGCCATGACGACCGGCTCAAGGGCGACACGCCCGAGGTCGAGGATCTTGCTCTGGCGGCCCGCTCGGTCGGGCCATCTACCCGCGCCGCCTGCGGCAGCTGCCATTTCGACGCGGACGGCGGCCCCGGCGTCAAGCATGGCGATCTGAACGCCGATCTGATCGAGCCCGACGCAACGCTCGACGTCCACATGGCCGCGGCCCCGGATGGCGCCGGGTTCACCTGTTCGACCTGCCATACCACGCAGGAGCACAGAGTCTCCGGCAGCCGATATACTGGAGGTCCGGGCGAGAGCCCTGAGCGACCCGCCCTCGCCGGCGCCGCCGCCTCCTGCCAGAGCTGCCACAGCGCGACGCCCCACGAGGCGCTCGCCAGCGGCCCGCGCCTCGACCGCCATATCGACGCCGTCGCCTGCGAAGCCTGCCACATCCCGGCAATCGCCCGCGGCGAGACGAAAACGCGCGTGCTTTGGGACTGGTCCAGCGTCGGCGAGCTTGACCGCCGCCGGCAACCCTTTGTGGACACAGAGAAGGACGGAACGGTCACCTATTCATCGGAGAAAGGGCACTTCGCCCATGCCTCGGCCTACGAGCCCACGCTGATCTGGTCCGATGGCCGACTGAACGTGCATCGCCCCGGCGATGTCCTTCCGGAGGTCACGGGCGAAGTGGACGAAGAGCTTGCCGACGAGGTCCGCGAGGGAGTTGCCGAGGCGATCGCCGACGCCTTTGCCGACGCGCCCTGGATCTCCCTCTACGACGGAGTCGCTGGAGCAGGAAGCTCGCGGATCGCACCGGTCAAGGTCATGCATTCCGTCGTGCCGATCGACGCGGAAAGCCGGGCGCTTGCCTCGGTGCTGTTCTCGGGACGTGGGCGGGATGCGCTCTGGAACGACTTCCGCTGGGAGGATGCGGTCGAGGCCGGCATGGACGCGGCAGGCGTGGATTTCAGCGGCGATGTGGCCTTCGCCCGCGTGCGCCAGATGATCCCCGTCAACCACATGGTCGCCCCTGCCGACCAGGCGCTCGACTGCAACGCCTGTCACGTCAGGGCGGGGCGCCTCGCCGACCTGCCCGGAGGCTTCGTGCCCGGGCGCGACGGGTTCGACCTGCTGGACAAGGCGGGGCTCCTGCTCCTTGCAGCCACGCTGGCCGCCGTCCTGCTGCACCTGATCCTCCGGCTCGGCTTCGGGCTCTTCTACAAGGGCAATCGTAATGGCTGACACGCACACATCCGACAGCAGGGGCGTCTATCTCTTCCCGCTCTTCGAACGGTTCTGGCATTGGTGCCAGGCGGCGTTGATCATCTTCCTCATGGCCACCGGGGCCGAGATCCATGGCTTCTGGACCTGGCTCAGTTTCGAGCGAGCGCTGAACCTGCACGTAATGGCTGCATTTGCGCTGGTGGTCCTGTGGGTCTTTGCCATCTTCTGGCACATCGTGACCGGCCAGTGGCGCCACTATGTGCCGACCACCAAGGGGCTGTGGAAGGTGATCTCCTTCTACGCCACCGGCATCTTCATCGGCGCCCCGCACCCGTTCCAGCCCAGCACCCGGCGCAAGCACAATCCGATGCAGGCGATGGCCTACCTCGGCTTCAAGCTGGTGATTGCGCCGGGGATCTGGATCTCGGGGCTGATCCTCTGGCTCTATGGCAAGTTCCCGGCGCTCTATCCGGAGGCGCTGCCGATCCTCTGGGTCAATGCCGTGCACGTCGCCGCCGCCTTCCTGATCGCGGCCTTCCTGATCGCGCATCTCTACCTGATCACGACCGGCGAAACGGTGTTTGCGCAGCTGCGGGCGATGATCACCGGCTGGGACAGGCACGGTAAGGCCGAAGAGGACTAGGCTAAACTTGCCCTGCGTCAGGGCCTTCGCCCTGCGATCGGACCTCTGATCGCAGCGCGAGGGTGTCGGCACGCTGCCAGATCATCTCCAGGTCGCCGGGCCGTGCCCGACCACGCCGCGGGATCAGGCGAGCGCAATCCGTACCGGCCCCACGTCAGCCCCCTTAACGGGGCTGATCCATCCTCTCTTCCTCATTGCTTCAGATTCTTCGGGCTATGTCCGCCGCGATGCGACGGAAAGCCACGTCCCACCCGTTGGGTTGTGGCGAACCGGACGGCAAGAAGCACGAGAGGAAACGAGACATGAAAGACCTGAGAACCCTCGGATTGGTCGCAGCGCTGGCGATCCTTCCGCTCCCTGCGCTGGCGCACCACGGCAGCAGCGGCCAGTTCGACACGAGCAAGACGGTGGAGTTTACCGGCACGATCACCCGCGTCCGCCTCGTCAATCCGCACGCCTATGTCTATTTCGACGTCACCGACGACGCCGGCGAGGTCACCAACGTGCGCTGCGAGCTGCAATCGGGCTCCCTGTTGAAGCGGCACGGCTGGAAATCCGACATGTTCGAGATCGGCAGCGAGATCTCGATCGTCGGCTCACCCGACCGCAGCGACCCGACCACCTGCTCCATGAGCCAGATCACTTTCGCCGACGGTGTCACCGCGACCCGCTACAGCACCTTTGACGACGACGGGAACATCGAGGCCGAGCAGCGCCAGACCGAGCGGGACGACGGGACGCCCAACCTCGACGGAAACTGGGCGATGGTGCGCGAGCGGGGCGCGCCTCCGGGCGGCGGCGGCCAGTCGCCTGCCGTGCTGACCGAGGCCGGCGCTGCCGCGGTCGAGGGCGCAACCGCCAACGACAACCCGCGGCTCCATTGCGAGGCGACCAACATCGTCATGGACTGGTGGTTCGACCAAATGGTCAACGTCATAGAGCAGACCGAAAGCGAGATCACCATGACCTACGGTTTCATGGACCTTGTTCGCACCATCCACCTCGACGGCAGCGAGATGCCGGAAGATTTCGTGCCGAACCGCGCGGGCCATTCCACCGGTGAATGGGACGGCGACACGCTGGTTGTGACAACAACCGGCTTCGACGAAGGCTGGATCATGGCCCCGATGGGCGGCGGACCGCGCGAGCAGGCAGACGGCGGCGATGCGCCTGGGGAGCGCCCCGCCCGCGAAGGGCAGCGCCGCAGACCGCCGAGCCCTGTGAAGAACAGCCCGGAACTCGTGGTGACCGAAAGGTTCACCCTCAATGACGACGGCACCGTCCTGACACGCGACTACACCTTCACCGACCCACTCTACCTCGAACAGCCCCTCGAAGGGTCGGACGAGGTCACGCTCACCAACGATGCTTACGAACCCTATGCCTGTGACGACCTGACCACCGAACGAACGCATTGACAGGATGGGGCCGTGCCAAGCCGGCCCCATTTCCCGCCTCACACCCACACGGAAAGCGGCGGGCCGCCCGTTGTTGCCGCGTGCTTCGGCGGCGGCCGCGCCATGCTGCCCCAGTCAGGAAGGATCCAAATGGAAACGTTGTATTGGCTGGAGGACTCGGTCGTCGGAATGACCGTCTCCAGCACCGAATGGGGCTATCCCATCATTCTGTCGCTCCATGCCGTCGGCATGGCCATCCTGGTCGGCGTAGCCCTGATGCTGATCGTCCGCGTCCTGGGCTACGCGCCGGCAATCCCGGTCACCGCCATGGCGCCCTACGGGCGGGTGGCATTGGGTGGCTTCGTCCTCAACCTCGCGTCCGGCGCGGCGCTCTTCTGCGGCAATGCCTCCGAGCTGTTCTTCAACTGGGCGTTCCGCATCAAGATCCTCCTCGTGTTCGCCGGGATGGCGCTGACCTGGCGGCTGATCCGGGCCTGCATCCGGCGCGCCGACGAGATCGCACCTGCCCACCGCAGGCTCGCCGGCGTTGCCGCGGCCACCTGGGTCGCCGCGATCATCTCCGGCCGCCTGATCGGCTACCTGTCCTGAGGAGACCTGTCTGATGAACACCTTGCTCGACCGGCTCATCGACACGCTCAACGCGACCGCATTGAGCGGCTTCGTGATGGACAACGCCGTCGTCTTTCCGGCGCTGGAGATGGCGCATTTCCTCGGCCTTTGCCTGCTGTTCGGCGCGCTCCTGGTCGTCGATCTGCGTGTCGTCGGCTTCGCCCGGGCGGTCCCGATCGCGCGCGTCGAGATCTTCGTGCGCTTCGCCTTGATCGGCTTTGCCATCAACCTCGTGTCCGGGCTGATGTTCGTTTTGGGCGATTCCGGTCGCTATCTCGTCAACATCGCCTTCTGGACGAAGATGGGGATGATCGTGGCGGCCGGCCTCAACACCGCCTATTTCGTGCGCCGCGTGAAGCCGCAGATGGATGCAGGCGTGGACTCGTCCGAGCTCACGGCGGATGCCCGGGTGGTCGCGTGGCTCTCGCTCGCGCTCTGGACCGGAGTCATCGTCCTCGGCCGGTTCATTCCCTACGTCGAAGATTTCTGAAGGGCGCAGCACGCTGGCTTGAAATTGCCCAACGGAGAGCTTTCTGGCAGGCCCTTCCGGACCTCCACTGACGCAGGATGCCTGACGGCTTCAGCGGCTCTGAAAAAGAACTCCGCGCCGCCTGACGGGCGGCGCGGAGCAGTGTCTATTCGCAAAGGTCAGTCGAACCAGAACAGCGCGATTTGCGGGAAGGCGACGAGCAGTCCGACGGCCAGCACCTGCATCGCGATGAAGGGCATGAGCGAGCGGAAGATGATGCCGAGCGTGATGTCGTCCGGAACCACCGACTTCAGGTAGAAGGCGGCCGGGCCGAAGGGCGGCGACAGAAAGCTCACTTGCATGTTCATGCAGAAGACGACGCCGAACCAGATCGGGTCCAGCCCGAGGTTGCGGATGATCGGCACGAAGATCGGCATCGTCAGCAGCGCCACCCCGACCCAGTCGAGGAAGGCGCCGAGCACGAAGAGGATTGCCATCATGAAGAGCACGATCACCGTCGGGTTGTCCGAGATGCCGTACATCAGGTCGGAAATGAACTTGATGCCGCCCATCAGGTTGTAGACCCCGACGAGCGCGGTGGCACCGATGCCGATCCAGACGATCATGCCCACGGTGGCGAGCGTCTGCATTGCGGCACCGCGCAGCAGGCCCCAGGAGAACTCGCCCCGAACGACCGTGGAGAGCAGCACGCCGCCCACACCGACCGCCGAGGCTTCCGTGACCGAGGCGATGCCGCCGTAGATCGAACCGAGCACGGCGATGACCACCAGGATCGGCAGGACCAGTCCCTTGAGGAGCCGCATCTTTTCCTCGGGCGCGATCCTCTCCATCTGCGGCGGGGGTACCGCGCCCGGGGTAAAGTAGGCCCGGAAGAGCACGTAGAGCACGTAGAACGAGGCCAGCATGAAGCCCGGCACGAAGGCCGCGGTGAACAGGTCGCCGATCGAGACCGAGGCGGTGAGGCCGTAGATGATGAGCACGATCGAGGGCGGCACCATGGTGCCGAGCGCCCCGCCCGCGCAGACCACGCCGATGGAGAGGTTCCGGTCATAGCCCTGGCGCAGCATCTGCGGAAGCGCGAGCAGGCCGAGCAACACGACCTCGCCGCCAATGATGCCGGACATGGCCGCCAGGATCACCGCGACGAAGATGGTCTGCACGGCGACGCCGCCCTTGATCCGGCCGCCGACCAGTTTCATCGCGTCGAACAGGTCGCGCGCGATGCCCGATCTGTCGAGGATGGCCGCCATCAGCACGAACATGGGCACCGAGACGAAGACGAAACTCTCGACGAAGGTGTAGATGCGCGAGGAGATGACCTGCACCGCCATCGGCCCGAAGCCGAGCAGCGCGAAAGTGAGCGCAACGAGCAGCGTCACGAAGGCAAGCGGCATACCGGTGAGCAGCAGCAGCACCATCAGGCCGAACATCATCATCGTCGAGTTGCCGATGCCGATGGCGGCGAAATCGAGGATCGCGTTCATCAGTTGGTCTCCTCGGCCGGACGGCGGATGTAGTTCCAGGTCAGGATCAGGAACTGGATGGTCATCAGGATCATCACGATCAGCAAGAATGTCTTAACCAGAGCCGGCGCAGGCGGGTTCCAGGCGGAGCCAGAGCGCTCCATTCGGAAGTCGCCGGTGGGCGTGAACAGCGCCTTGGTCGACATGATCCAGGCCGCATAGGTGAAGAACCCGGCGGCGATGAAGGAGGCGAAGGAGATGATGATATTGACCACGCGCCGCACCTTCGGCGGCAGGATGTCATAGATCAGCACGACTCGGATGTGGCTGTTGCGCGAGGCGCAGTAGAGCCCGCCGTAAAGGAAGGAGATGCCGCAGAGAAAGGTCGTGGTTTCGTGCGCCCAGACCGTCGGGCTGTTCAGCACGTAGCGCAGGAAAACCTCGATCAGCAGGATGCAGGCGGAAGCACAGATCGCGACGGCAAAGAAAATGCCGCCGGCGTTGATAATCCTGCCAAACTGGCCCGCTTCGGGAACGGCGCCGCGATCGACCTTGCGGGTAGGTGTTTCCACCTCGGCCAGCGGGTCCGGCCCGGGGGTCATTTCTGTCTTGTCTGTCATTGCGAGAACTGCCCGTCCGAAGGGAAAGGGGGCGGGCCATGCGCTGGCCCGCCCGCGTCGTCATGCCTGGTTTAGTTCAGCAGGCCGTTCTCGGTGAGGTAGGTGGTCAGCGTCTCGTAGACCTTCTGGGCCATCGGCGAGCCTTCGGCGAGCGACTTCCACTCTTCTTTGGCGAGAGCCCGGAACTTGGCGCGCTCCTCGGGGGACCAGTTGTGCACGGTGATGCCCTCGGCCTCGGCCGCCGCGACAGCAGCCTGGTCGCGCTCCATCAGACCGCCAACCTGGGTCTCCTGGAAGACCTTCACGGAATCGTAGAACGCCTTCTGGATGTCCTCGGGCAGCGCGTCCCACTTGGCCTTGTTCATCGAGACCTCGACGAGCGGCAGCGAGTGGAAGCCCGGGTAGACCGGGTGTTTGGCGATCTCGTTCAGACCCTGCTCGTTGTTGACCGAGAACACCGAGTAGTCGGCGGCGTCGATCACGCCCTTGTCGAGCGCAGTGTAGACCTCGGAGGCCGGCAGGTTCACCGGGGCGGCGCCTGCAGCGCGGAATACGTTGGCGATGGCGCCTTCGGGCGAACGCATCTTCACGCCCTTCAGGTCATCCACGCCGTCGAGCGGCACCTTGGACACGAAGGCTTCGAGGCCGGGGGTCGATACGCCGATGAAGTAGACGCCATAGGGCTCCTGCAGCTCGCGCATCAGCTCTGCGCCGCCGCCGTTCTCGACGAAATCGATCATTTGGGCCGGGTCCGACCACGCGCCCACCGGGTTGGCGATCAGTCCGAAGGCCGGGTCCTTGCCGGTGAAATAGGAGGTGTCGCAGATATGGCCGTCGAGGATACCGGCGCCGACAGCGTCCAGCGTTTCCTTGTAGTCCACGATGGTGCCGACGGGCAGCATCTCGACCACGACCTTGCCGTCGGTCATCTCCTTGAGAACCTCGGTCCAGCCGACCTGGTACTCGAAGTTCGGGTTGCCGGCCGGGTCCGACGACTGGAACCGGAAGCTGTATTCCTGCGCCGAGGCGCCAAAGGCCATCAGGCCCAGTGCAATGACGGATGTGAAGAGACGTGTGTGCTTCATGGTATCCTCCCTGGAGTGTTGAAGCGGTTGTGACTCAGTTCTCGCCGAAGCGAAGTTGCACCTTCATCGCCTGCGCCTTGTCCGAGGCGAAGTCGAAGGCGGCGATGGCGTCCTCCATCGGGAAGACACCGGTCAGGACCGGAGCGAGGTCGACCCGCCCGCGGTCGATCAGCTCCGCGGCGACCGCGAACTCGTGGTCGAAACGGAACGAACCGGAAAGCTTGATCTCCTTTGTCACGACAAGGCTCAGCGGCAGCACGGGTTCGCTGCCGAGGCCCACGGTCACGATATGCCCGCGCGGCCGGACGACCTCGCAGGCGGCCTTGAGTGCGGGCGCCGCGCCGGAGCATTCGAACACCACGTCGATCTGCCCCTTGCCGGCCCGCTCCGCATCGAGTGCGCCGGGCTCCTCGGAAAGGTCGATGCAGCGGGTCGCACCCATCGCCGCCGCGATCTTGAGCGGGGCCGCGGCGATATCGGTGACGATGATCTCCGCCGCCCCCGCGAGCCTGGCCGCGGCGACGCAAAGGCAGCCGATCGGGCCGCTGCCCGAGATCAGCACCCGCTTGCCAAGCAGCGAACCGACCTGGTTCACAGCATGCAGGCAGACCGAGAACGGCTCGCAGAGCGCGGCCAGCGCCAGATCCGTCTCCGGCGAGACCCGAACGACGAGTTCGGCCGGCACCGTCACCTCGGCGCGGAACAGCCCCTGCTCATGCGGCATCCGCATCGCGGAGCCGTTGAACCGCATGTCGAGGCATTCGTTGCGCATGTCGCGCTTGCAGTAGTCGCAGGTGCCACAGGGCCGCGAAGGATTGATCGCGACCTTGTCGCCAACGGCGAGCCCGCCGACGCCCGCGCCCAGTTCGGTGACGACGCCCGAAACCTCGTGCCCGAGCGCCATAGGCTGCTGAATGCGCACGGTGCCGAAGCCGCCGTCGTGATAGTAATGCAGGTCCGAACCGCAGATCCCGCCGCGGGCAACGGCCACACGGACCTCGCCCTCGGCCGGCACGGCTGCCTCTGCAATCTCCTCGACGCGAAGATCGTGCGGGGCGTGAATGACGACAGCTTTCATGTCAAAGCACCGAGATCATGCCGCCATCCACATAGATGAGCTGGCCATTGACGTAGTTGGACGCGTCGGAGGCGAGGTAGATCGCGGTTCCGGCCATCTCCTCCGGCTGGCCCCAGCGGCGGGCAGGCGTCCGTCCCTTGACCCAAGCGTCGAATTCCGGGTTCTCGATCAGCGCCGTGTTCATCTCGGTCGCCATGTAACCCGGACCGATGGCGTTGGTCTGGATGCCCTTGTCGCCCCATTCGGCGGCCATGTTCTTGGTCAGCATCTTAACACCGCCCTTGGCTGCGGCGTAGGGCGTCACGGTGGCGCGCCCCAGATCGGACAGCAGCGAGCCGATGTTGATGATCTTGCCGTGGCCGCGCGGCAGCATCCGCTTCGCCGCCTCGCGGGCGCAGATGAACACCGCCGTGAGGTTCACGTCGATCACCCGCTGCCAGTCGGCGGTGTCGAGCTCGATGATCGGCTTGCGGAACTGGATGCCGGCGTTGTTGACCAGGATGTCGACCGCCACGCCATCGGCGTCGAGCTTCTCGAAGGCGGCGACGATCTCGGCTTCGCTTGCCACGTCGAAGGCCGCACCGAGCACGTCGTAGCCTTGCGCCTTCATCTCCTCGACGGCCGAGTCGAGCCGCGCCGCGTTCACACCGTTGAGAATGACCCGCGCGCCGGCGGCCGCCATTCCCTCGGCCATGGCCCGGCCGAGGCCGCGGGACGATCCGGTGATCAGGGCGGTCTTGCCGCTGAGATCGAAAAGTTTCGTGCTCATGTTCTTTCCTCAGAGTTCGGATAGGCGCGTAGTCAGGTCGGTGCGGTCGAAGAAGCCGGGCTGCAATTCGGTGCCGAGGCCCGGGCCCTCCATCGGGTAGACGTAGCCGCCCTCGATCCGCGGCACTTCCGTGACCAGGTCGCGATACCAACCCTTGTAGAAGGCGCGCACGGATTCCTGGATCAGGGTGTTTGGCTGACTGAAGCTCATGTGGATCGCCGCAGCGAAGCCCACCGGGCCGATGCAATCATGCGGGGCGAAAGGGCGATGGTAGGTCTCGGCCATGGCGGCGATCTTGCGGCCCTCGGTCAGCCCGCCGGTCCAGCAGAGATCGGCCATCACGACGTGGCAGGCGTCGCGGTCGAGGAATTCCTTGTAGGCGTAGCGGGAGCCCAGCGTCTCGGAGGCACAGGTCCAGACATCCGTGGAGCGGGCGAATTCGGCCAGTGCCTGCGGCGAGTTCATCCGGATCGCATCTTCGTACCAGGTGGGCTCGAAGGGCTCGAGCGCGCGGGCGATCTTCTTGGCGGTCGGCAGGTTCCACAGCGAGTGGAGCTCGACCATGATCTCAATCCGGTCCCCTACCGCGTTGCGGATCTGCTCGAAGGGCCGGATCGCAGCCTTCATCTGCTCGGCGGTAATGTAGAGCCCCTTGTTCTCCATCGCCGGCGGATCGAAGGGCCAGATCTTCATCGCGGTGATGCCGTTGTCGAGCAGGTCTTCGGCAAGCGCGCCCGCATCGGTCATGAAGGCCTGCAGATCCTCGTACTGCCCGCCCTCGCCGAAGTTCCAGGTGTCCACCGGCTTGATCTTGGTGGTGGAGACATAGCGGGTGCCTGCGCAGGTGTTGTAGACCCGCATCCTCTCGAAGCAGAGCCCGCCGAGCATCTGGTGCACCGGCAGCCCCGCGACCTTGCCGAAGAGGTCCCAGAGCGCGATGTCGATGGCCGAACAGGCCCGGTACTCGACGCCGGTGGAGCTCTGTGCGTTCGGCAGGTTCAGCATCTCCTTGTGCAGCGCCTCGATATGCAGCGGGTTCTGCCCGAGCAGGCGACTGGCGAGCGTGTCGTGGATATGCGCCTCGACGGCGGCGGCGCCATAGAAGGTCTCGCCAAGTCCGGTCACGCCTTCGTCCGTCTCGACATGCACCCAAAGGACGTTCTGGTGCGCCTCGACCCTGAAGGTCCGGATGGCGGTGATCTTCATGTCGCTGTTCTCCTCCAGAGATTCTGCGAACGATTCGATCGTCTCGACCTAGCTCGAAACGGTCGCCTCCTCCGGCCCGATTCGATCATTTTGTTGCCATTTGATACGACGGCAAGATATCATTTGAAAGACAGAATTGATCAAGTGATACGACGATATGGGCAAACCTATCATACAATCTGGCGATATCGACTCGAGAAAATCATCGAGCCTTGTCGAGCGGACGATGTCGGATATCAGAAAATTCATTCGCGACAATGAGTTGCGGGTGGGGGATGTTCTACCCTCCGAAACCGCCATGGCCAACCAGCTCGGGGTGTCGCGTACTGTCGCACGGGAGGCGCTGCGGGGACTCGCGGCGCTCCGGATTCTCGAAGTCGGCAACGGCCGGCGGGCCCGAGTCGCCAATGCGACGGCCGAAACCGTCAGCGCGATTCTCGATCACACAACCTATACGAAGCAGGTTTCGGTGGTTCAAATCCAGGATGTGCGCCGGACGCTCGAAATGCGCACGGTCAGTCTTGCGGCATTGCATCGCAGCGGGGAGGAGGCGCGCCAACTCCTCGAGACGATCGACGGCATGATGGAGGCGGTCAAGAGAGACGACCCGCACAGCGTCATGGAGCTGGACATCCTGTTTCACGAGATCATCGCCCGCGCCTCGGGCAACCCGCTCTACTCCGTGCTCCTCGACGGCTTCCGCATCATCACGCGGCAGACCTGGGATATCGGCTGGCGCGCCCGAGCGACCTATGAAAGCAGGGTAGAGAACATCAAGTGCCATGAGCGCATCGCGACGGCCGTCATGGCACAGGACGCGGCGCGGGCCGAGGCGGCCATGTCGGAGCATTTCGACAGCTCCTTCATGGTTCTTTTGCGGGCAGGCGTGAGCTGACGCCACCGCACCCGCTTGCTCCACGCAGAAAGCGGCCCGTCAGGGTCTGCATGCCGGCACTCGTCGATTTACCCGAACGCGGCCCTGTAGCGCGACGGTGGCAGCCCTTTTAAGCGCGAGAACTCGCGGCGAAAGCTCTCGGGGCTGCCGAATCCGGAGGCCAGCGCGATGTCCGTGAGCGTGGCATCTGTGGTCTCGAGCAGCATCGCTGCATGAGCCACTCGCATGGAGGTCAGCCAGCCCAGGGGCGTGTCGCCGACCGTCGCGTGGAACCTGCGGGTCAGCGTGCGCGGCGACAGGCCCGCGAGGTCCGCCATTCGGGCAACGGGCCAGTCCTCGGCCAGACCGCCCAGGATCCTGTCGAGCAGAGGCGCTATGCGTCCGCCGCGCCCTTGCGGCACCGGCGCCTGAACGAACTGGCGTTGCCCTCCGTCTCGGTGGGCGTGCAGCACCAGCCGGCGCGCCACGGCGTTCGCATGACGCGCGCCCCAGTCGCTCCGGACGATGTGCAGGCAGAGATCGAGCCCCGCAGCCGACCCGGCGGAAGTCAGGACCGATCCGTCGTCGATGTAGAGCACATCGGCATCCACTTCGATGTCGGGATGGCGTTCGGACAGCGTCTCGACATACCGCCAGTGAGTCGTGGCCCGTCGGTGGTCGAGCAGCCCTGCGGCTGCGAGAACGAACACGCCAGAACAGATGGAGGCCACCCTTGCGCCGCGATCGTGCGCCGCCCGCAGTGCCATCACGAGCGCCTCCGGCACAGGTGCATCCACGCCGCGCCAGCCCGGCACGAGAATCAGGTCCGCCTCGGAAAGCGCACTGAGGTCATGGGTCGCCTCGACAGTCACGCCTCCGGTCGCCCGCAACGGCCCCTCGTCGACCGCGACTGTCCGGAATCTGTACCACGGATCGAATTCCGGCCGGGGCAGGCCGAAGACCTCGACGCCGATCCCGAATTCGAAGGTGCACAGACCGTCATAGGCCAAAAGGCAGACCAGTGGGCCGACGTCCTCCGTGCGGGGATATTTCGAGCTGGGCGGGGTGGTGGAAGGCATTTGACCGTATCTGACCGACAGTTGTCCATTCGGACACTACCCGCCAGCCGCGCCGCCGCACAAGATCGCCAACGTCACTGCGAAAGGATTCATCATGCCCCTCCCCTCCTCCGTTGCCGAAGTGCCCGCCGCCGCTAGCCAGGACGCCCAGCGCCATTTCGAGGCCAAGCTGGCCTTCGAGACCGATTGCTGGGACGTCCACGACAGCCTGTCGAAACAGGCCGGCGACTTCGTCCTGCTCGATGTGCGGGGCCCGGCGCTCTATCGGGGCGGTCACGTGCCGGGCGCGCTGAACCTTCCGCACGGCAAGATCACCGCGCACCGGATGTCGGACTGGTCCGAAGATACCCTGTTCGTCGTCTACTGCGCGGGTCCGCACTGCAACGGCGCTGACAAGGCAGCGGTGCGCCTCGCGCGACTGGGGCGGCCGGTGAAGCTGATGATCGGCGGGATCACCGGCTGGACCGACGAGGGTTTCGCGCTGGCGAGCGGCGACGCGCAGTCCTCGGTGCCGGAGGCCGAAGCCGGCTGATCCCGACGGAACGCGGCATCACCCGATTCAGCCGCATCCATGCAAGTTTCGCGGGGCCGCTGCACACCAGCGCTTATCATACTGCCTATTTTGTATTCTTTTCTGGCCATCATTAATAAAATTGTATACAAAATGACGCGCACCGCTGCGCTCGAAGCCCCAAACGGCTTCAAACCCTCATGTCTGTCGGGTTCCTGAACCCATGCTCTAGCGACCAGGAAAGGATCTCCCATGGACAGACGCAAATTCATCGCAGCCGGTGCCACCCTCGCGGCGGCGCCCCTCGCCGCCCCGACGATCGCGCGGGCCCAGACCTCCTTCAGCTGGAAGATGACGAACGCCTACGGGCCCGGCTCGCCGTTCTACGTCGAAGGCCCCGGCAGCCCGACCGATTTCTGCAAGAAGGTCGAGGCGATGTCCGACGGCCGGCTCAAGATCCAGCACTTCGCCGCCGGCGAGCTGATCCCCGCGCTCGAAGGCTTCGACGCCGTGCGCTCCGGCGCGGTCGAGATGAACGCCGCCAACGCCTATTTCTGGGCCGGCAAGATCCCAGCGGCGCAGTATTTCACCACCGTGCCCTTCGGGCTGAACTTTCAGGGCATGAACGCCTGGCTCTACCACGCCGGCGGCATGGAACTCTGGGACGAACTCTACGAGCCGCTTGGCCTCAAGGCCTTCCCGATGGGCAATACCGGCGTCCAGATGACCGGCTGGTTCCGCAAGCCGATCGAAAGCGTGGCGGATTTCCAGGACCTGAAGATGCGGATCCCCGGCCTCGCCGGCAAGGTCTACGCGGCGCTCGGCGTCGACGTGAAGCTGCTGCCCGGCGGCGAGATCTTCCCGGCGCTGGAGCGCGGCGTGATCGATGCGGCGGAGTTTGTCGGCCCCTACCAGGACCGCCGCCTCGGACTGCAGAACGCGGCCAAGTACTACTACACCACCGGCTGGCACGAGCCGTCCAACGTGACCGAACTGCTGATCAACGCCAACGCCTGGTCCAGCCTGCCCGCCGACCTGCAGGCGATCGTCCAGACGGCCGCGATGGCCTGCAACCTCGAGAGCCACACCTGGTGCGAGGCCAACAACGCCGCCGCGCTGAAGGACATGGTGGCGAACGACGGCGTGATCGCGAGTGTCCTGCCCGAAGACGTGGTGATGGAGCTGAAATCCGTGACCGACACGGTTCTGGCCGAATTCGCCGCGCAGGACGCCGAGGCAGCCAAGGTCCACGAGGCCTTCATGACGTTCAAGGCCGAGCACGCCGAATGGGCTGCGCTTTCCGAGCAGCCCTACCACAACCTGCCGGCGTGAGTGCGATGACCGCCTTGCTCGACAAGATCGCGAACGGTGCCTCCGGCATCGTTCGCATCACCGGCCAGGTCGCCGCATGGAGCGGCCTGGCACTGGTTCTGCTGGTCGCCTTTAACGTGCTCGCCCGCTACCTTTTCTCCTTCGGCACGGTGGCGCTGCAGGAGGCCGAATGGCACCTGATGGCCGTGGGCGCTCTGTTCGGAATGGCCTATGGGCTCAACCAGGGCGGCGAGGTGCGGGTGGATATCTTCCACGCCCGGATGCGTCCCCGCGCCCGCGCCGCCGTCGACCTTTTTGCCAGCCTCTGCATGGGAGCGACCGCGCTCATCATCGCCTGGCTCAGCATCGCCTACGTCCAGAGCAGCTTCGCCATCAACGAAGGCTCCCCCGATCCCGGCGGCCTGGGCTACCGCTACATCCTGAAAGCCTGCATGCCGGTCGCCTTTGCGCTCCTCGCGCTGCAGAACATCGCCATGACGGCTGAGCACCTGCGGGACCTGATCCGTCCCCGCCCGCTCGCAGAAGACTGAGACCTGCCAAGATGCCATTCACCGAAATTCTCGCCCTCTGCATGATCGGGGCGTTCTTCATCCTGCTGCTGGGCGGCGTTCCCGTGGCCGCCTGCCTCGGGATTACCGGTCTCGTGTTCGGCTATGCCGGGTTCGGACCGTTCCTGTTCTCGCTGCTGCCGGCCCGCGTCTTCGGCGTTATCACCAATTACACGCTTCTTGCGCTGCCGCTGTTCATCTTCATGGGGATCATGCTGGAGAAGTCACGGATCGCCGAGGAATTACTGGATGTCATAGGGCTCGCCATGGGCGGGCTGCGGGGCGGCATGGCGCTCGCGATCATCCTGGTCGGTGTACTGATGGGCGCGGCCTCCGGCGTTGTCGGCGCGACAGTCGTAACCGTCGGCCTGATCGCCCTCGGGCCGATCATCCGCCGCGGCTACGACACCGGCGTGGCCTGCGGGGTGATCTGCGCCTCCGGCACGCTGGGCCAGATCATCCCGCCCAGCCTCGTGCTGATCCTGCTCGCAGACATCCTCGGCGAATCCGTCGGCACCCTGTTCGCCGCCGCGCTGTTCCCCGGCCTGCTGCTGGCGGGCCTCTTCGTGGCCTATGTGCTGATCCTCGGCGTCCTGCGACCCGAGGCCGTCCCGGCGATCCCCCGTGAGGAGCGGGCGCAGTACACTGGCCGCCAACTGGCGGGCAAACTGCTCAAGGTGGTGTTCCCGCCCATTGCGCTGATCGTGCTGGTCCTCGGGTCCATCATCGGCGGCGTGGCCGCGCCCACGGAAGCCGCCTCGATGGGCGCCTTCGGCAGCATCCTTCTCGCCGCCCTGTCGGGCCGCCTGGACTACGCCATCCTTCGCGACACAGTGCGCGCCGCCTTCGTGACCAGCGCCATGGTGTTCCTGATCCTGATCTTCGCCCAGCCTTTCGGTCTGGCCTTCCGCGGCCTCGGCGGCGAGAAACTGGTGCAGGATGCCTTCTCGATCGTTCCGGGCGGGCTGAACGGACAGATCTTCTTTCTCATGCTGCTGCTCTTCGTTCTCGGCTTCTTCCTCGAATGGATCGAGATCTCCTACATCGCGCTGCCGCTGTTCCTGCCGATCTTTCACAATGCCGGCGTGGACATGGCCTGGATCGCCATTCTCGTCGCGGTGAACCTGCAGACCTCGTTCCTCACGCCCCCCTTCGGCTGGGCGCTGTTCTTTCTGAAGGGCGTCGCCCCGCCGTCGGTCTCGACCGCCGCAATTTACAAGGGGGTGATCCCCTTTATCGGGTTGCAACTGATCGGGCTTCTGATGGTGTTCTTGTTCCCGGGCCTGGCCGTCTGGCTGCCCAATTCAATCGGATGGTAAGTCATGCTGCACTCTGCTCTCGGCTTTAACGGAGCCATAACCGCCCCCCACCGCGCCGCCGCGCTGGCCGGACGCGACATCCTGGAGGCCGGCGGCACCGCCATCGAGGCGATGGTCGCCGCCGCGGCGACGATTGCAGTCACCTACCCGCACATGAACGGGATCGGAGGTGACGGGTTCTGGATCATCCACCGCCCCGGTCAGGCGCCGGTCGGCATCTCCGCCTGCGGGCAGGCCGCGGCGCTGGCCACGCCGGAATGGTACGCCGAGCGAGGACATACCGACGCCATCCCGGCGCGCGGCGGAATGGCCGCCCTGACCGCCCCCGGCACCATTTCCGGCTGGGAGATGGCGCTCGCCCTCGTGCCCGAGGCTCGCCGCTTGCCGCTGGAGCGCCTGCTCGGCCAGGCCATCGCCTATGCGGAGGACGGCATCGCCGTCACCGGCAACCAGTCGGTCACGACGGCCGAGAAGCTGGAGGGCCTCCGCGATGTGCCGGGCTTCGCAGAGACCTTCCTCGTCGATGGCGAGGTGCCCGCACCGGGACATCGCCTGCGGCAGGCGGCGCTGGCCAAGACCCTCTCCACCCTCGCCCGCGACGGGCTGCGCACCTTCTACGAAGGCCCGATCGCAGAGGCGCATGCGGCGTGGCTCGAGGCCAACGGAAGCCCGCTGCGGCTGGAGGATTTCGCCGCCTGCCGAGCTCGTGAGGTGACCCCGCTTACCGTCCGGACCTCGCATGGCACGCTCTACAACATGACCGCGCCCACCCAGGGCGTGACCTCGCTGATGATCCTCGCCCTGTTCGACCGGCTCGGGGTCACCGAGGGCGAGGGCTTCGATCACCTGCACGGCCTGATCGAGGCGACCAAGCAAGCCTTCCTGCTGCGCAACGCCGGGCTCGGCGATCCGGACAGCATGGAAGAGCCGGCGCAGGCCTGGCTCGACGACGCACGGCTCGACGCGCTCGCGGCCTGCATCGACCGCGAGACCGCCCTGCCTTGGCCGCATAAGCCCAAGGACGGCGACACAATCTGGATGGGCGCCGCGGATGCCGACGGCACCGTGGTCAGCTTCATCCAGAGCGTGTTCTGGGAGTTCGGCTCCGGCCTGGTCTGCCCCGAGACCGGCGTGTTCTTCCAGAACCGCGGCGCGGGCTTCTCGCTCGCTCCCGGCCCGAACCAGCTCGCCCCCGGGAAGCGGCCGTTCCATACCCTGAACCCGGCACTGGCCCAGCTCGGCGACGGGCGGGTGATAGCCTATGGCACGATGGGCGGCGAAGGTCAGCCACAGACGCAATCGGCCGTCTTCAGCCGGCACGTGCAATTCGGGATGGACCTCCAGCAGGCCGTGACCGCGCCGCGATGGCTGCTCGGCAAGACCTGGGGCGAGGCGACCACCTCGCTCAAGCTCGAAGGCCGCTTCGACCCCGGGGTCGTGGAGGCCCTGCGGAACGCGGGGCACGACGTTGAGATCATTCCGCCCTACTCCGACATGGCCGGCCATGCGGGCGCCATCGTGCGGCACCCCGACGGGTTGCTCGAGGCGGCAACGGACCCGCGCTCCGACGGCGCGGCAGTGAGCTACTGACCCCATGACAGACCTGACACTGCTACAGATCCTGCCGCTCGTGCTGGGCGTCGCGGCGACCGCCATCGTGGCCGGGCTGATGGCCGGGCTGCTCGGCGTCGGAGGCGGGATCGTGATCGTCCCGGTGCTCTTCTGGATCCTCTCGCTCACCGACTTCCCCCCGGAACTCGCCATGCACATGTCGGTCGCCACCTCGCTGGCGACGATCGTCTTTACCTCCGTCTCCTCGGCGCGATCCCACTTCAAGCGCGGGTCGGTGGACACGCGGCTCCTGCGAATCTGGGGGCCGGGCATCGTGGCGGGCGCGCTGACCGGCGGGCTTGCGGCCAAGTTCATCGACGCCGACGGGCTGAAGCTGATCTTCGGCTGCATCGCGCTGCTGGTCGCACTCAACATGGCCAGCCCGAAGACGCTCGTGCTGAGCGACGACCTTCCCAAAAGGGGCTGGGTCAACGCCGCGATCTCCTACGTGATCGGCGGGTTCAGCTCGCTTATGGGGATCGGCGGCGGCACGCTCTCCGTTCCGATCCTCAGCGCCTTTTCCGTCGAGATCCGTCGGGCCGTGGGTACGGCGGCCGCCTTCGGCTTCCTGATCGCGGTGCCGGCAGCGATCGGTTTCGTGATCTCGGGGCTCGGCGTGCCTGACCGGCCGCCGCTCTCGCTGGGCTACATCAGCATTCCGGCCGCCCTGCTCATCCTGCCCTTCACCGTGAGCTTCGCTCCCGTCGGCGCCGCACTCGCGCATCGGCTGGACGGCAAGTGGATCAAGCGCGCCTTCGCGCTGTTCCTGGGAATCACGGCCCTGCGGATGCTGTCGGCGGCCCTGGGCTGACGCATCGGGGTGTGCCGTTGTGGCGGCGCTCCCCACCACCTCAATCCAGCCGCGAGAGCACCTCGCGCGCCGCGCTGACCAGATGCCGGCGCAGCGCTTGCTCCGTGCGCTTGGCGTCCCGGTCGAGAATGGCGTTGACGATCTCGGTGTGCTCCTCGTTGGAGCGCGCCATCCGCCTTTCGCTCTGCAACTGGGATTTCCGGAACGGCGCCAGCTTCAGCCGCAGCGTGTTGGCAAGCTCGAGGAGATCTTCGTTGCGGGTCGCCCGAAAGATCCGCTCGTGGAACTCGATGTTCGCCGCCTCGTAATCCTGCGCCTCGCCCGCCGCCGCCATGGCGGACATCCGGCGGTGCAGCCGCTCGAGGTCGACGCGTTCGCTGGTCTGCATGCGTTCGGCGGCAATCCGGCCACAGAGCGCCTCGATCTCTCCCATGGCCTCGAACATCTGCTCCACCCGCTCGCGAGTGATCTCGGCCACGATGACGCCCCGATAGGGCACCCGAACCGCCAGCGACCGCGCCACGAGCATGTGCAGGGCTTCCCGGATCGGGGTGCGGGACACGCCGAACCGCTTGGTCAGGCCCTGCTCATCGAGCTTTTCGCCAGCCTTGAGCGCCCCGGATACGATCTCGGCTTCGAGTTTCGCGGCTATCGCGGTACTGTGCAGCTCACGCGGGGGGCAATCGCCTGGTCCCGGGGCCTTCATTACCTTGTCAGACATGTATTCAATCCGAAAGAAATTCACTTGATTGGTATACAATTTTGCGCAGACAATCAATCGCTGCTCGCCCCCGGCGGACGCTGATGGATCTGAAGAAGCGCCGGCGTCCGTGCCAACCGATGCGCCTGGGCCGATCCGATCGGTTCCAGTAGCTCCAGCGCCACCGCCGGATCCACGCGCTTGAGGCATTCGATCGCCTCCCGGCTCACGACGAAAACCACGCAGGGCGTTTCGGCGATCACATTCGCGGTCCGCGTGCCGCCTGTAAGGAAGCCGATTTCGCCCACGGCCCCCGGGAAGGAACTGCGCGACGCGTTTCCGCCGAGCCGCGCTCAGTGGAAGACAGGCGCAGGCGCGCATGGTAGGCGGCACGCAGCAGGGGCAGTCGGGAATGGGCCTGTGTGAAACGGATCGAGCCGGCGAGCAGACTGGCCGCTATCCCGGGACTAAAGCCATAGGCGAGTGTCACGCCGGGACTGGCGATCATCAGGAGGCTATCATGGGCGGCATCCGCCAGACCTCCATCCAGAGGCAGCGATGCAGGATGCCGACGCTGGGATAGACCGGTAGCGGCCGCCGCCGGCAAGCAGGCCGCGCGGCGGACAGGACGAGCGGCGCTCCGGGCAACTTCGCCTTGCTCACCGGCGACGCGCTCTTACACAACTTTCACAACGACGACGAGGACAAGGACGATATAGGTCCATTGATGCAGCGCCTGATCGACGCCGAACAAGGCCCAGAAGGGCGCCCTTTCGGGCGTCAGACGCCAGTGGTCAGTCAACCGCGCCTTGGCCCAGTCGACGTGATAGTGGAAAAGAAACTCCGCCGCCGCCATCGCAACTGCTGCAGTCGGCGCGACTCCGAAGGCGAGAAACACGCCCAGCGATCCCAACCCGTGGAGGCCGGCGTGCATGAGGCCGCCAGGATGGAGATAGCGCCCCTTGTTGGCGTGCATGTATCCCGGCTGGAGAAAGAAATCCGCGACCAGGTGCTTGACCTGCAGCGCCGCGAGAAGCCAGAGGGCACCCGCGACGCTCATCCTGCGCGCCCCGCCCTGGCGGCGCGGAAGAAAGCGGACCACCGACCAGCTTCGCGGATTGCGCCCCCGGGGCTTGCAGCCTGCCTTGCCAAATTTCGCCCCCTTCCAGCGTCCGTGCGCACACACGGAGGCGCGCCTCCGTTTCAGGAGATTTCCGCAGCCCCGGCATGTCAACCCAAAGCGGCGGGGCGCATTCCAAGAGCCGAAACCCTGAGCATTCGCTAAAAATGCGTGCGCCCTGCCTGCCTCAATGGCGCCATGGCCCGCGCTTTTGCGGCGCGCAACACAGCTGTCTTGAATACGGGTGAGCTTCCGCTGCACATTCTGAAGGATTTTTCAGAAACGATTGCGAAATGGATACGTTCCCATCTCCCACCATTTCTTCGGGTCCCGTCTGGGAATATCTCAGGCGCCTGCTCGAGGAGACTTCAGGAATAACGGATGGCAAGGTTGCCGACTACATCCCGGAACTCGCAAAAGCGGACCCCGAGGATTTCGCAATTGCCATGGCTACCGTCGATGGAACGGTCTATTCCGCCGGCTGCGACGGGCGCGCATTCACCATCCAGTCGGTCTCGAAGCCGTTCCTCTTTGCCCACGCCATCGAGACCCACGGCATCGAGGCCGTGATGCGGAAGGTTGGTGTGGAGCCGACCGGCGATCCGTTCAACTCGATCGTGCTGGATAATCTGAACAACCGGCCGTTCAACCCGATGGTCAATGCCGGTGCCATCGCGATGGCGGAGATGCTCGCAGCAAGGACTCCCGACGCGCGACAGGCAGAGTTGCTGGAGATGTTCGGAAAATTTGCCGGCCGCAGCCTCGGGATCGACGAGACCGTCTACCGCTCCGAGAGCGAGACCGGGCACCGCAACCGCGCAATCGCCTACATGATGCTGAATTCCGGCATGATCGACGGCCCGCCCGAAGAAATCCTCGACATCTACTTCCGGCAATGCTCCGTCAGGGTCACCACCCGCGATCTCGCGGTGATGGCCTCGACGCTCGCCGCGCACGGCCGCAACCCCGTGACAGGTGCGCGGGTTCTTGCCCCCGACACCGTGCGGGACGTTCTGTCGGTCATGGCGACCTGCGGCATGTACGACTATGCCGGCCAATGGATGTTCGACGTGGGCCTGCCCGCCAAGAGCGGGGTCTCCGGCGCCATCATCGCCGTCCTTCCCGGCCAGCTCGGCATCGCGGTCTATTCGCCCCGGCTCGACAGCGTGGGCAATTCGATCCGTGGGGTCGAGGTCTGCAAGCGGCTCGCCCGGGATTTCAGCCTGCACGCCTATGTCGACCGCTCGGACACACGCGGCGTCGTCCGCCGCCGGTATCGTGGCGACGAGGTCCGCTCCAATCGCGTGCGCTCGCACCGGGAGTTCGACCTGCTCTCCGAACGCGGCCGGGAGATCGTCGTGATCGAGGCCCAGGGACCGCTCTTTTTCGGCTCGGCCGAAAGACTCATCCGCAAGACCGCGGACTTCGCACAGGACGCGCGCGTAGCGATCGTCGACTTCCGGCGGGTGGCCTATGTGGACAAGGCGGCTACGACGCTTCTGCGCGAACTGGTACAGGATCTCACGCTCCGCGGCTGCCGGGTGGTGTTCACCGATGTGAAGGGCAACGCGAACCTCGCCGACTTCGAGACCGCGCTCGGCGACAAGCTGGAAGCCGGCCAGTGCGAACTGGACACCGACATCGACCGCGCCCTCGAAACAGCCGAGGATACCATCCTCGCGGACGCCGGGCAGTCAGGTCCGAGAGAACGCCTTGCGCTGGCAGAACTCGAACTGTTCGAGGGGCTTGGCAAGGAGGATCTGGCCGCGCTGGAGGGCTCCATCAGCAGCTACCAGTTCGACAGCGGCGAAACGATCCTGCGGGCGGGGGATGACGCCCAGCTCATCTTCATCGTCGCGCGGGGATCGGTCAGCATCCTCGTCGGCTCCGACACCGCGACGGGGCGCAGGGTCGCCTCTGTCGGGCCGGGACAGAGCTTCGGCGAGATGGCGTTGCTCGATGGCGGCAAACGCTCTGCCGATGTCCGGGCCGATACGCCGGTTCTGGCCTACGGGATCGCAGTCGAGGAGTTGCGCCGCCTTTTCGATGCCAGCCCGCAGATCCTCACCACGATCTACGCCAACATCATCCGCTCGATCTCCAGCCGGCTGAGGAACGCGAACGACCACCTCCGCGCCCTCCAGTAGCAAATCAGGACTTGGCAAACTTTCCGCTGCCAAAGATACTCGCGGAAGCTAATTTTCTTTCCCGTTCAGGTGACCGAAGCGCATTTTTCAGTTTCGCCCACCGAAATACTTGGTGCCATTCGATACAAATCCGGAGCCGTCATGCCCCGTATCTTTCTGATCTCGCTTACGTCCCTCCTCCTGTCCACCGCGCCGCAAGCTGCGCGTCCGGACACCGGCGACCAGCACCTGATCGACAGCGGCAACCGTCTGGCGGCCGTGCTCAGGGCCGGGCGAAGCGTGGTGTCCGAGAACCAGGAGCTCATCAATGACGCGGCCATCGGCGACAAGGGCCTGACGCCCGAGGCTTTCCTGGAGCAAGTTGTTGCGACCTATGCCGCGACCAACGGCGAGCCGCCGCTGACCCCGGATCTGACGGAGCTTCAGACCCGACTTACCGAGGCGCAGCTCGCGGCGATGGGGGAAGTGATCGCCGAGGCACAGGATCAGCTCAACGCCCAGGACATCGGCTTCAAGGGCTTCATTCCCGCGATCTTCGCCCGGCTGACCAACGAGCGTTTCGGCGAGAAGGTGGGCGATCTGGCAAGCATCAAGGTGACGGCCCCGCCCCACCTCGTGCGCAACCGCAAGGCCCGCCCGGACGCATGGGAGGCGGCGGTGATCGAGGAGCGCTTCCTGTCGTCGGACTGGCAGGCGGGCGCGAGTTTCGAGGAGATGACTGAAGGCGCCGACGGCGAGGTCTTCCGGATGCTGCTGCCGGAGTATTACAGCGCCTCCTGCCTGAGTTGCCACGGCCAGCCGGCGGGCGAGGTCGACGTGACCGGCTTTCCCAAGGAAGGCGGCGCCGAGGGCGATCTGGGTGGCGCGATCTCGATCACGCTGAAGCCGTGAGCATCGGCCTCGACATCCGGCGGATCGCCTCCAACCGCATCCCGCTCCACATCGGCTCGCTCACTGCTGTCCTGCTCGGCGCGCTCGTGATCTCCACGGTCATTGTCGCCTACGAGTTCACTGCCAACCAGAAGCGTATCTCCGAAGCGACCGCGCGTTTTCACCGGCTTCAGGTCGCGGCGGAGGCCGAGCGCCATTTCGGCACCATGCGCTATTGGCTCACCGAACTGGCTGTCAGCCTGCTGACCCTGTCCGAGAAGCGCGCCGAGGAGGCCCGCGCCCAGCTGAGCGACAGTCTCGAGGGTCTCGGCAGCTTCGCACCGGCCCCGGCTGAGAGGATCGCGGAGGCGGTCGACGGCTACTGGGACAGCTCGATCGCCGCCGTGGACGCCTATACCGACGGCAACCGGATCATCGGCAACACCCTGATGGCGCAGACCCGCCAGCAGAGTGCTGCGGTGACCGAGGAATTCGCGGCGCTGGTCAGCGCATTGGCGGAAGAGGCCGACGCTGCGAACGCCACGGCGGCCGACGCCTCCGTCGCCGCCAAGCGGCGCGCGCTCATGGCCTGTCTCGCCATCGTGGCGACCGGAGCGCTGGCAACTGTCTGGGTGTTGCGCCGGATCCTGGGACCGCTCGGCAGGATCGATGCCGCGATGGCCGACATCCGAGCCGGGCAGCCGCCGCAAGAGCTCCCGCCTGAGGGCCCCGACGAGTTCGGGCGGCTCTCCCGCACCCTGCGCGACCTGCACGAGACCCAGCAGGCGCGGCGCGAGTTGGAGGCTGCCGCGGCCGAGCAGCGGCGGACGGTCCTCACCGCCATCGAGACTATTCCGGACGGCTTTGCGCTATATGACGAGGACGACCAGCTGGTGCTGCGAAACCAGAGGTTCGTCGAGATGTTCCCGAGCGCCGCGAGCCTTTCGGAAAGCGCCAGCTACAGCGACTTCCTCGATGCCGCAATGGCCGCGGGCGAGGTCGATCTCGTTGGGGCCGCTGCCGCGGAGTGGAAAGCCGGCCGTCTCGCCCGCCACGCCGACCCGACGGGCTCGCGGGAAGAAGTTCCCTACACCGGCGGCTGGATGATGGTCACCCGGCGCAAGACCCCGGACGGCGGGACGGTCTGCGTCTATTCCGACATCACCGAGTTGCGCCGGCGCCAGAGCGATCTGGAAACCGCGCGGCAGGAGGCCGAGACGGCCAACGAGTCCAAGAGCCGGTTCCTCGCCTCGATGAGCCACGAGCTGCGCACGCCGCTCAACGCGATCATCGGCTATTCCGAGATGCTGATCGAGGATGCCGAGGACGGCGGCGACACCTCGACGGTGCCCGACCTCGAACGGATCATGGCCTCCGGCAGGCACCTGCTCTCCCTGATCAACGACATTCTCGACCTCTCCAAGATCGAGGCCGGGAAGATGGAGCTGCATGTCGAGCGGGTCGACGTGCCCCAACTCGTCCGAGATGTGGAGGCCACCGTCGCCCCGCTGATCGCCCGCAATGGCAACACACTCGAGGTTGCGATCGCGCCCGACGTCGGCGAGATCGACACCGACCACACCAAGCTGCGGCAGAACCTGTTCAACCTCCTGTCGAACGCCGCGAAGTTCACCGAGAACGGGCGGATCGCGCTCGGCGTCCGCTCCGAGGGCGGCTTCATCCGCTTCGACGTCCGTGACGAGGGGATCGGCATGACGGAGGAGCAGCTCGGCCGCCTGTTCAAACCGTTCTCCCAGGCCGAAAGCTCCACCTCCAGCGTCTACGGCGGCACCGGGCTCGGCCTGTCCATCGTGCGCAGCTTCACCGAGATGATGGGGGGCGACGTCTCGGTCACGTCGGAGCCGGGCAAGGGATCCTGCTTCACGCTGCGCCTGCCCGAGATCGCCGCGGCCGTCAGGGGTCGGGACGCGGGGGACGCCGCCTTTGCCGTGCTGATCATCGACGACGACACCGCGGCCCTGTCCTCCATGGCCGAGTACGTGCGCGCGCAGGGCTACAAGGTCTTTGCTGCCTACGATGCCCAGACCGGGCTCGACCTCGCCCGGACCCGGCGGCCGGACGTGATCCTGCTCGACGTCATCATGCCCGAGCGCGATGGCTGGTCGGTGCTGCGTGAGCTCAAGAAGGACCCCGCCCTGTGCGAGACGCCGGTGATCCTCGTTTCGGTCGTTACCGACCGGGACATGGGCCTCGCGTTCGGTGCGGTCGACCACATGGTCAAGCCCGTCGACCCGGCCCGGCTGATCGAACGTATCAACAGGCTGGTGGGCGAGCGCTCCCGCGAGGTGCTCATCGTCGACGACGACCCCGCGACCCGCGCCCTGTTTCGCCGTCTTCTGGTGCGCGAGGGCTGGTCGGTGCGGGAGGCCGCCGACGGCGCTCGCGCGCTGGCGCTGATCGGCGAGGAGGCGCCCGGGCTGGTGGTGCTCGACCTCATGATGCCCAACATCGACGGCTTCGAGGTGCTTCGGAGACTGCGCGCAGCCAGCGGGTCTGCGGACATTCCCGTGATCGTCGCAACCTCGAAGGACCTGACCCGCCGCGAAATCGAATGGCTCGGCGATCACGCGAGGGAGGTCGTCCAGAAGGGCGCGGACGGCCGGTCCGACCTGCTCGCTGCGATCCAGCGCCATGTCGGCCACGCCCCCGATACTGCAGGAGACACCCACCCATGACCAAGATCCTGATTGTCGAGGACAACGAGATGAATCTCGACATGCTGACACGCCGGCTGACACGCAAGGGCTTCGTCGTCGTCTCTGCCGGCGACGGCGCCGCCGGCGTCGCCCTTTGCCAGCAGGAAGCCCCTGATGTGGTGCTGATGGACATGAGCCTGCCGGTGATGGACGGCTGGACGGCAACCCGAACGCTCAAGGCCGACGCCGCGACCGCTGCAATCCCGGTCGTCGCACTGACCGCCCACGCAATGCAGGCCGACCGCGACAAGGCAATGGAAGCCGGTTGCGACGCCTTCGCCACCAAGCCGATCGACCTGCCGGATCTTCTGTCGACCATCGAACGCCTCGCGTCCGGCTGATCCCATGACCTTCGGCAACGAAATCCGCCGCAAGGCCCTTTTGATCCGCGTCGCCCAGCGGCTGTCCGGCCCGGCCGAGGCGATCGCCGGGTTCCAGGACATCGTGCTGGAGGAATTGCGCAAGTCCGGCCCCAACGACGCGCTGGCCGACGCGCTCAAGGTGCAGGTCGCCGCCCATGACCTCCTCGCCCGGGTCGAGGCCATCAAGAACGGCGACGAGCAGCCCACCGACAAGAACCGCCTGCGCCATGACCTTCGCACGCCGGTCAATGCGATCCTCGGCTATTCGGAACTGATCGTGGAGGATTTCGGCGACGAGATCTCGCCCTCTGTCCTGGCGGACATCCGCACCGTCATCGGCGAATGCGCCATTCTGGTGAGCCAGATCGACCGGGTGCTGGACGTGAATCCCGACAGCTCGATGACCGGGATCGACTCCCTGACCGCGCATTCGCTCGAACAGACCCTGTCGATCGCCCATCGCAACCGCGAGGAGATGAAGGGGCGCATCCTCGTGGTGGACGACACCGCCCAGAACCGCGACCTCCTGCAGCGCCAGCTGGTCCGGCAGGGCCACGAGGTGGTCGCCGCCGCATCGGGAACCGAGGCTCTCGCCATGGTCGCGCGCGAGGAATTCGACCTCGCGCTGGTGGACATCCTGATGCCAGACCTGAACGGAATCGAACTGCTGGCCCGCCTGAAGGCCAACGATGACTGGCGGCAGATCCCGGTGATCATGGTTTCGGGCCTCAACGAGATCCACGCCGTGACACGCTGCATCGAGGCCGGCGCCGAGGATTACCTCGAGAAGCCTGTCGACCAGGTTCTACTGAACAGCCGGGTGCGGGCCTGCCTGGAAAAGCGCCGCTGGCAATTGCGGGAACGGGAATACATCGCGCAGATCGAGTACGAGCGCGATCGCGCGGACGCCCTTTTGCACACCATGCTGCCAGCGCCGGTCATCCAGCGGCTGCGCGATGGCGAGGACGTGATCGCCGACAGGTTCGAAACCGCGACCGTCGTCTTTGCCGACATCGTCGATTTCACCCCGATGGCCGCCAGCATGCCACCGGCCGACCTTGTGAAGCGCCTGACCAGCGTCTTCCTCGCCTTCGACGACATCGCGCATCAGCACGGCATCGAGAAGATCAAGACCATCGGGGATGCCTATATGGCGGCCTGCGGCATCCCGGAACCTCGCGAGGACCACGCGCACCGTTCGCTCGACTTCGCCCGCGATCTCATCCGCGCAACCTCGGACCAGACCGAGGCCCTTTCGATCCGCGTCGGCATGCATTGCGGCCCGGTCATCGCCGGCCTCGTGGGCCGTGTCAGGTTCGTCTACGACATCTGGGGCGAAACGGTGAACCTCGCCAGCCGGCTGGAAGCCACCGGCGTGCCAGGGCGCATTCACCTGTCGGCCCCGGCATTTCGCCTTGTGGAGGACGCATTCGAAAGCGCCCCAGACACACGGGTGCAGACCCTGAAGGGCATCGGCGAGATTCAGACCTTCGTGGTCGATTGAGAGCGCCTCGCAAGGCCAGGGTCCGCACCGCGAGTGGGCACCTTCTCCGCTGGCCTCTGGATTGCGCCATGATCCGGACCGGCGGTCGAGGTCAGTTTCCGTTCAACCGGTCTCGAACGAGTTGCACCCAGTAGGAGCAGCCCCAGCCGATCACCGCGTCATTGAAGGCGTATTCCGGGTGGTGCAGGTTGGCGGACGAACCATTGCCGACGTTGATCATGCAGCCCGGCACCTTCTGCAGCATGAAGGCGAAATCCTCGCCCCCGAGGGTGGGTGTCATGCTCAGGGAAACGTTCTCAGCCCCAGCTACCGTGCGCGCGGCCTCGGCGGCGAATTCCGTCTCGAGGTCGTGGTTGACCAGAACCGGGTAACTGCGTTCGTAGCTCACCTGTCCTATGCAGGCATTGCCCGCCGCGATATTCTCCACGATCGTGCGCACCCGCGCTTCGACATGGTCACGCACCGTTTCGGACAGGGTCCGCACCGTCCCCTTCACCGTGATCTGCTGCGGAATGACGTTGAATGCGTCGCCCCCCTCAACGACACAGAGCGACACGACATGGGAATCGAACGGGTCGATGGAGCGTGCGCTCATCCCGTGAATCGCCTGGACGATGCCGGCCAGCGCGGGCATCGGGTCGACCGAATGGTGCGGCTGGGCGGCGTGCCCGCCCTTGCCGGTGATGGTGATGTCCAGCATGTCGACCGCGCCCATGTTGGGGCCCTTGCAGGTCGTGAACTGGCCCAGCGGCAGATTCGGCATGTTGTGCATCCCGTAGACCTCGTCGCAGGGCCAGCGGTCGAAGAGCCCGTCCTCGATCATCGCGAGCGCCCCTGCCCCGCCCTCTTCGGCCGGCTGGAAAATCACGATCACAGTGCCGTCGAAGGCCCGCGTCTCGGCCAGATGCCTTGCGGCGCCGAGAAGCATCGTAGTGTGGCCGTCATGGCCGCAGGCATGCATCTTGCCCGGCACCTTCGATGCAAAGGGAAGCCCCGTCGCCTCCTGAATCGGCAGGGCGTCCATGTCGGCGCGCAGCCCGATCGTCCGGCCCGCAGCCCGCCCCCGGATCACCCCCACGACGCCCGTCCGGCCGATCCCCTCGATCACCTCGTTGCAGCCCGCAGCGCGCAGGGCTCCAGCGACCTTGGCGGCGGTGCGGTGGGTCTCGTAGAGCAGCTCCGGATTTTCATGCAGATCGCGGCGAAAGGCCGTCAGCTCCGCGATCTCGCGCGATACCCAGTTCTCGACGGCCATGGTTATTTTCCCTTCATCCGATAGCGGAAATCACAATGGCTCGCGCCCTTCATGATCGTCTGCGTCCGGGTCAGTTCGATCTCGGGGTTGTAGCCCACGCAGAAGTCGCCATCGCGGTTGCACGAGAGCAGATGACCGATGTCTCCCACTCCCATTTCCTTGTACATCTCGGCGTAGCGACAGCGGGTGACGTTGAACTCCATCCGGTCGGGTTCGGTGACCATGACGTCCAGTTGCAGCGCGTCCTCCCTCGTCCAGTTCGGCAGGATCGCGGCGAAGTCGGCGAGGTCGGGCGCATGGTCCAGATCCTCAGCCATGCTCTTGCCCTGCTCGATGGCCGAGCGGGAGCAAGTCTCGCCGATCACTGCCTCGGCCTCCTCCTTCCCGGACCGTTCGACGAGCACGTCGTAGACATGTTTCAGGATCATCGCCTCGATCCGGCGGCGGACAAGAATGGGTATATCGTTCATCGAAGGGCTTTCCTCAGAGTTTCGGCTCGACACGGTCCTTCTGCTGCATCCAGAGCAGGTAGAAGGGAGCGACGCGTCGGGCGATCGGGTGGAATGGCAGCGGGCTCAGCTCGGTAAGGGGCAAGGCAAGGCCACGCGGGTCTTCGCCCTCGACAGCGCGGGCAATCTCGCGCCCGAGCGCGGTGCCGAGCGCCACCCCTCGCCCATTGCAGGCAAGCCAAGTCCAGCCATCGGGGCCGAGCTTGTGAACCCGCGGAAAGCGGTCCCAGTTCATCGAGAGGTAGCCGGACCAGACATGGGTCATCCTGGGCGGTGCGAGCTGCGGCAGGCTGTCGGCGAGGTTGTGCGCGGCCTTCTTAGCGACCCGCGCCGCGACATCCCCGCCACCGAGGATCGCGCCGCCCGTGATCAGGCGATTGCGTGCGTCATAGCGAAAGAACCGCAGGTCGCCGCGGGTATCCGACACGGCCTGCCGCCCCGGCAGCAAGGTGGCGCGCACTTCGTCCCCAAGCGGCTCGGTGGACATCTGCCAGGAGTGAACCGGCACGATGGAATGGGCGAGCCTGCGGGCGAGCGTTGGCACCAGTTCCCCGGTGTAGGCGTTGGTCGCAAGGATCAGCGCTCGGGCAGTGAGTGTACCACCCGGCGTCGTCACCACCCATTTCGCGCTGTCGTGGCGGAAATCCTGCACAGCGGTCTGTTCGTGGATCGCGCCGCCGCGCGCCTCCACCGCCGCCGCGAGGCCGCGAACATAGGCGAGCGGGTTGATGTGTCCGCCGCTTGGCGCAAGCATCCCGCCATACCATCTATCGGACCCAAGAAGGGCCGTGCTGGCCGCGTGGTCGAGATACTCGACCTCAAGCCCGAACCGTCGCCAGGCCGCGACGCGCTTCTGACTGAGCCGGGTGCGTCCCGGACTGTGGGCCGGCTGATACCAGCCGGTTTGTTCCGCCTCTGCGGCGATCCCCTCGTCGCGGATCAGGTCGAAGACCAGGCCTGCCGAGGCGCCGACCATCTCTGCAAAGCGCCGCCCGGTATCGCCGAAACGCTCCACCCACATGTCCGGCTCCGCGGCGGTGAGCGTGGGGATGACCTGGCCGTTGTTGCGGCCCGAGGCGCCCCAGCCGACGGCCTGCCCCTCGAGCAACGTCACCGCGCGTCCGGCCTTGGCAAGGTGCAACGCGGCGGAGAGGCCGGTGATGCCGGCGCCGATGATGACGGTGTCGCACTCTGCCGTGCCTTGGAAAGCGGGGGCCGGCGCACGCTCGGGCGCTGTGTCGATCCAGATCGAGCGGGGATGTTCTGCGGGAGTTGTCATGTCCTCAGCTTTCGTCAGACTCTGCCCGAGAAGTCCAGAATTTCGCCACTTCCCGGAAAATACTTCTATTCCGTCACCGTTCCATGGCAGGAACTGGTGGCGCCAAGCAGCGAGGGACCATATGAACGACGCCCGGTTCGACGAGATCGATCAACGCATCCTCCAGATTCTCCAGACCGACAGCGACGTGCCCATCGCCGAGATCGCCGACCGCGTCGGCCTGAGCCAGACCCCTGTCTGGCGTCGGATCAAGCGGATGGAGGCCACGGGCCTCATTCGCGCGCGGGTTGCCCTCGTCGATCAGAAACTCGTGGGTGTGCCGATGACGATCTTCATCGGCGTCACGGCCCCGCGCCACGCCATGGAATGGCTGGAGCAGTTCCGCACCCTGATCGAGGACATTCCCGAAGTGGTGGAAGCCTACCGCCTGACCGGGTCCACCGATTACATCATGAAGGTGGTGGTCCCCGACATCGCCACCTACGACGCGGTCTACAAGCGGCTGATCGACAGGCTGGAGTTCTCCACGGTCAACTCCTCCATCTCGATGGAAGAGCTCAAGTTCACAACGGCGGTGCCGACCCGGTATCTCTAACCCCGGCCAGCGGCTCTCACGCGGTCTCATGGACATGGCCGCCCAGATAGGCCTCGGCGATGCGCGGGTCGTCCGCGAGCGCGCTGGCCTCGCCCTCGATCACGATCCGGCCGTGCTCGATCACCGAGACATGGTCCGAGATCCGCAACGCCGCCTTGACGTTCTGCTCGACCAGCAGCACCGAATAGCCCTCTGAGCGGATCCGGGAGATCAGCTGGACAATCATGCTGACGAGCTTGGGCGCGAGGCCCAGCGAGGGCTCGTCGAGCAGCAGGACCTTCGGCTTGCGCATCAGCGCGCGACCGATGCAGAGCATCTGCTGCTCACCGCCCGACATGGAGCCTGCCTGCTGTTTCAGCCGCTCTTCCAGGCGCGGAAAGAGCGCGAGCACATGGTCCAGTTCCCGGCGCCCAAGCGGCCCGCCGCCGATCAGGAGGTTCTCCAGCACGGTCATGTTGGAGAAGATCTGCCGTCCTTCGGGCGCCTGCAGCACCCCACGATCGACGATCTCGTTGCTCTTGAGCTTGGAGATGTCCTCGCCCTCAAACAGGATTTCGCCGCCG
Organism: Tropicimonas aquimaris; assembly: GCF_042676185.1. NCBI lineage: Bacteria > Pseudomonadati > Pseudomonadota > Alphaproteobacteria > Rhodobacterales > Roseobacteraceae > Tropicimonas > Tropicimonas aquimaris. The sequence goes on from NZ_JBHTJT010000049.1 coordinate 120,902, forward strand.
GTGGCGTGGTAGATCCCCGAAATGCAGCGCATGAGGGAGGTCTTGCCGACCCCGTTCGCACCAAGCACCGAGACGATACCCTTTTCCGGCACGCGCACCGAGACGTCGCGCAGGATGTCCTGAACGCCGATCTTGAGGGAGAGGTTCCTGACCTCGAGAATGTCGGCCATCAATCGTCTCCTCCAAGGTAGGCTTCCAGCACGGCGGGATCCTTGCGGACCACGGCCGGCACGTCGTCGGCTATCTTGCGCCCCGAGGCCAGCACCACCAGCCGCTCGCAGACGCTCATCACCAGCCCCATGTCGTGCTCGACCAGCATGATGGTGAGGCCCTCGTCCTTGAGGCCGCGGATGAACCGGGCAAGCTCCGCCGTCTCCGCGTCGTTCATCCCCGCAGCCGGCTCGTCGAGGATCAGAAGCTCGGGCGCCATCGCCAGCGCGCGGGCGATCTCGAGATATTTCCGCTTGCCGTAGGAGAGGTTGGCCGCCAGATCGTCGGCATTGTCCGCAAGGCCAACCTTTTCCAGCATCTCCCAGCTCCGCTCGGAGATTTCCCGCGCCGTCTCCCCACCCCCGAAGAGCGCGGAGAACGGCCCGGTGCCGAGCATACCCAGTGCGCCGACGGAAATGTTGTCGAACACGGTCATGTTCGGAAACACCCGGAGATTCTGGAAAGTGCGCGACATGCCGCGATGGGCGATCTTGTGCGTCGGCAGGCCGGTGATCCGTTCGCCCTTGAACCGAACCTCGCCCGAGCTCGGCGGGGTAAAACCGGAGATCAGGTTGAACAGGGTCGTCTTGCCCGCCCCGTTGGGGCCTATCAGCCCGAAAAGGGCGCCCTTTTCCACCGACGTCGTTACGTCGTCTACCGCACGGAGGCCGCCGAAGACGCGGGTCAGGTGGTCGATTTCAAGCAGAGCCGTCATTTCCAGCCGATCCCCCTATGGCCGTCCGCCTCGGTCCAGCTTGCGCCGAGCAGGCGGCGGACGAAGTTGAGCGCCGAGACCTCGCCGAAGATCCCCTTTGGCAGGAACAGGATCGCGCCGAACATGACGAGGCCCACGATGATGTTGCGGATGTCTCCGACCGAGCGCAGCACCTCGGGCAGCAGGATGAGCAGCAGGGCGCCGATCAGCACCCCGGGCAGAGACCCGAGCCCGCCCACGACCACCATCGCGAGGATGAGAATGGACTGGGAGAAGTTGAAGTCGTTGGGCGAGATGTAGCCTGTGGTATAGGCCCAGAGCGCCCCGGCGATGCCCGCAAAGAAAGCGGAGATCACGAAGACCTGGATCTTCATCGCCGTGACGTTGATCCCCATGGCCGAGGCGCATTGATCGTCCTCGCGCAGCGACCGAAGGGCATTGCCATAGTAGGAATGGCTCAGCCGGCTCAGGATCACGATCGAGACGGAGGCGATTGTGGCCACGACGTAGTAGATGCCGATGTCGCTTTCGATCTCGAAGCCGAACAACCCGATGCCGGAGAACAGCAGCACACCGTTTGGTCCATTGGTCAGGCCGATCCAGTTCTGGAAGATCAGGAAGAGCATCTGACCCACCCCGAGCGTCGCCACGGCAAAGTAGATCGAGATCAGGCGCATGGTCGGGATCGCCACGAGAAGGGCGATAAGGGCCGAGGTGATCCCGGCGAGCGGCAGCCCCCAGGTGAAGCCGATGCCGTAATTTGCGCCGAGGATCGCGGCGACATAGGCCCCCACCCCGTAGAGCGAGGCATGCCCCAGGTGCAGCAACCCGGCGACCCCGGTCACGAGGTGCAGCGAGGCCGCCAACAGCATGAAGACGAAGGCAAGCGTCGCGATCTGGTAATAATAGCCCTTGCCGAAGCCCAGCAGGGCGGCCGGAACAACGCCGAATACGAGCAGGAGCAGAAGCCCCTTGATGAGAAGCGGCTTAGACACGTTCCCTCCTCGCCCCGAAAAGGCCCTGCGGAAAGAAGATCAGCGTGACGAGCAGGAAGGCATAGGCCACCATGTCGGACCAGACCGACGGCATGAAGCTCGTCGAGATGCTTTCCGACAGACCGAGGATGATCGCCGAGATCACCGCCCCGGGAATGGACGACAGCCCGCCCATGACCATGGCCACGAAGGCCTTGATACCCGGAGTGAAACCCATCGCCGGGAAAATTGCCCCGTAGTAGAGCCCGACCAGGATGCCGGCGAGCGCGCCCATGGCGGAGCCGATCACGAAGGTCAGGATGATCGTCCGATCGGTGTTGATCCCGCAGTATTTCGCGCCGAGCGCATTGTTCGACACGGCCCGGATCGACAGGCCGATGGCGGAGTATTTCAGAAGCCATTGCAGGCCGAACAGCATCGCCAGCGTCACGCCGAGGATGATCAGGTCGCCGTTGACGACGGTGATCGGCCCAATCTGGATCGGCGTGTTGATCAGGTACTCGAGATTGACCGACTGGAACTGGGAGCCAAAGATCAGCTCCATCGCCTCGCGGGCGATGATCGACATGGCGAGGGATGACATGAGCGTCGCCTCCCGCATGGCGCGGGACTTGAGCGAGGCTTCGTCCGAGAAGCGGCGGAACGGCTTGAAGGCGAGCCGTTCCAGGCCGAAACCGGCCAGCGCACCTGCGGCAAGGGCAATGAACAGCACCACGAACAGCGGCGGCGCCAGTGCCGTGATGGCCATCAGCCCCGCGAAGGCGCCGATGGTGTAGACCTCGCCATGTGCGAAGTTGACCACGTTCAGCACGCCGAAGATCAGCGTGAACCCGATCGCCATCAGGGCATAGATCATCCCGAGCGACAAGCCGATGGCCAGTTGTTGTAAGATGTAGGGATCGAGCACGTCGAGGTCCTTGCTTCAGTCTTCCGGAGGCCGGCCCGGGCGGCACTGCCCGGACCGGAGATCGCGATCGGTCACTCGAGTTCGACGAAAGCTCCGTCTTTCACGGTCGCCTTGGTCAGTTCCTTGAGCGGTTCGCCGTTCTCGTCGAAGGAGGTGTTGCCGGTCACACCCGGGAAGTCCTTGGTGGCGGCAACCGCATCGCGCAGGCTCTCGCGGGTCACTTCCGGATAGGCGGCGGCGACGGCGGCGAGCATGATGTTGACCGCGTCATAGGCCTGGGCGGGGAATTGGCCGGGGGCGTTGTCGTGTGTCTCGCTCCACTCGGAGACGAATTCCTGCACATTCGCATCCTCACGGGTCGGCAGGAAGGTGGCGGTCAGCCGGAGCCCCTCGGAGGCGTCGCCGGACAGCTCGATCAGCTTGTCGTTATAGGCGGCCGAGGTCGAGTAGACCGGGCTTTCGGCGCCAAGCTGCTTCATCTGCTTCATGAATTGCGCGCCGTCCTCGTAGAAGAAGCCGGTGTAGACCGCATCGGGCGACTGATCCTCGATCTTGGTGATGATCGACCGGAAGTCAGCCAGACCGCGATTGAAGAACTCGGTGTAGACGATCTCGCCGCCCATCTCCTCGAACGGCGTGGCAAAGCCCTTGACCACGGACTGGCCCCAGTCGGTCTGCTCGGCGATCACCGCCACCTTGGTGATGCCCTCGTCGATCATCCACTGCGCGTTGACCGCGCCTTCCTGGTCTTGGGTGGTGATGTTGCGGAACTGCCATTTCGAGATCTTCGCGAAATCGGGGTGCGAGGCGGTCTGCGACAGCTGGACCATTCCGGCCTTCGAATAGACCTGCGCGGCGGCCATCGAGACGGTCGAGGTGAAATCGCCCAGAACGCCGACGATCTCGTCGTTGTCGACGAACTTGCGCGCGATGGTCACGCCTTCCTTGGCGTCCGACCGGCTGTCCTCGTAGAGGATCTCGACCGGCACCGGGAGCGCACCCGAGGCGTTGAACTTCTCCAGCGCGATCTCGGCGGCATCGCGGAAATCCTGACCGTATTGCGCGGTGTTTCCGGTGAGTGGAAGCTGGTACCCGATCACGATCGAATCCTGGGCATGGGCGGCGAGCGGGGCAAGCGCGGCCGCGATTGCAAGTGCGGCGGTTGTTCTCCGGGTCAGTTTCATGGTTGTATCCTCTGCTGAACTGTCATGGGGATAAGTGGCGCCCCGTTCCCCGGGGCTGCCGGTTATTGTGGAACTGCGATCATTCGGCGGGCTCGGTGGCACCCGGCTCGACGATCAGGCGGCAGCAGCCGGTCCGGCCAGGCTTCCAGGTCTCGCCCTTGAAGACGAAGCCCGCGGCGCCGAACATGCCGGCGTCGATCCGGCCGGCCGCGTGGCAGAGCATCTCGAGCTCTTCGCCTTCGCGACCCTCTGCGACCCAGTTGTCCTTGAGCGGGCAGCGGTGGAACTGGATCTCCATGCCCTCCGCGTCGCATTTGCGCAGCTCGGGCGCGAACAGGTGGTCGCGGCAGGGAATGCCGGCCAGAAACTGCTCCGTCAGCCCCTCGACATTGGCTGGCCCGTGCGGCGCGAGCTTCTGGCCCATGTCTTCACCCAGCCGGAACGTGGCCTCGCCGATCAGCTCCACGGCCTTGTCTGCGCCCATCTCGTCCCGCAGCACGTCGAACATGTGCATGTAGAACTTCGCCCGCATCGCATAGGCGCCGGAAAGCTGCTCCAGCGTAATCTCGGGGGCGGCATCCGGTGTCGCGGTTTCGGTCATGGCTTGCTCCTGCTGTTGGTCGCGTCTCGCTGGACGTCTCTTAGGTGTGGGCGCATCCCGGATGGGCCCGGCATGCGGGAATGTTTCTCAAGGGTCAAAGCTCCGCCGCCGCATTTGCGCCAACTGCGTCAGAGCTCATCTCCTGAGGCATCCAGTAGTTCCGGAGCGCCTCGTACTGTGGATGGAGGAGGTCGCTGCAGCGCGGCACAGGCAAGGGACGGGTCCGGGCCAGATCCTCCGCTTCGCGCAGAAACTGCTGCAATTGCCCCATTTTCGCGCACCGCGCTCGTTTTTTCGCGCGCCAGAAATCGCCGAGAGAGGCCTGCTCCCTCCTCCCGGCGTCCAGATGCCGCCAGATCCCATGCGCCGTGTCCGCTTCGTAGGCCGGAAGGAACTTCAGACCGTTCTCGTGGATGAACAGGATCGCCTCGATCAGATAGTCGATCGTCTCGTCATCGTAGAAATAGTTGAGCCCGATCCGGACCCAGCCGGGGCGCAACATCCCATGGCCCCGCCGCACTGCCTCTTCGTGGCCCCAGGCACGGTCGGCCGGGATTTCCAGCAGGTGATGCGCATAGGGCCCCGCACAGGAGCAGCCGCCACGTGCCTGGATTCCGAACAGATCGTTGAGAAGCGCGACGACAAAGCCGTAATGCAGCAGCCTGCCCGCCACGCGGATGTTGAAGGACAGGACGCCGATCCGGTCCGACTCCGTCGGCCCGAGGATCTCGACCCCGGGAGCCGCGCTCAGCCGGTCGACGACCTTGCGAACGAGTGCGGTTTCGCGGCGTTCGATCTCTTCCGCCCCCACGGCTTGCTTGAGGGCCATGACGGCACCGGCGCGAATATCGCCGACGATCCCGGGCGTGCCCGCTTCCTCCCGCCGCTCGATATCGGAGACGTAGCAGTGACGGTCCGCCGTGACGTAGCTGACGGTGCCGCCGCCCGTGACACCGGGGCGCGCGAGGGTGAATAGCGCCTTGTCCGCCACCAGGACGCCGGATGCGCCCGGGCCGCCGATGAACTTGTGAGACGAATAGACGATGGCGTCGATCCGCGCGGTCGGATCCCCCTCTTCAAGATCCAGTCGCATCGGAAGGTAAGGTGCGGCGGCGGCGAAATCGCAGACGAACCTCGCTCCATGGGCGTGCAAAAGGCGTGCGACGGCACGCAGATCGGTCCGCACCCCCGTGACGTTGGAGGCTGCGGAGAACGCACCGATCTTGATTGGCGCGACCGGGTGGGCGGCGAGGCGGTCGGCGAGATGGCCAAGGTCGATCTGGCCGGCCGCGTCCAGCCGGATACGCTCCATCACCGCGCCGCTTTCCCGCCACGGCAGATCGTTCGAATGATGTTCGTAGGGTCCGACGAAGACCACCGGCGGCGCGACCGAGCGCGCAAGCTCCTCGATCCCCATGCCGCGCACCAGCCGGTCGATCGCCGCTGTCGCTCCGCTGCCGGCAAAGATCACCGCGTGCCGTTCGTCGGCGCCGACCGCCTCGGCAATCGTGCGGCGGGCCTCCTCGCGGAGGGCGGTGGCTTCGCGGCCGGTGTACGAAGTTTCGGTGTGGGTGTTGCCGTAGACAGGCAGCACCCGGTCAAGGATCACGTCCTCGACAAAACTCAACGCACGGCCGGAGGCGATGTAATCGACGTAGATCAGAGGACGCGGACCAAAGGGACCCGCAATTGCATCGCGCTCTCCCATGACGCTTTCGCGGATCAGCGCAATGAGATCCTCCTTGCCGGCGCCCTCCCGTGCGGTGTCGGCCATGGGCTCTTTGCCTGCGCCATTCGATCCGTCCGCCGCCTGAATCTCCATGAAGCCTGTCCCTGGATCTCTGATGTCACTTGATGCGCCATTCGATTGACCGAGAGAGAACCAACTTCCGCAATAGGATTAATATTTACATAGGTGGTCTACGTTATTTAACTTAATTAGTATTTTATACTATGGTAACGGCTTCTGTGAAGCCAAGAGAAAATCTTCACCCCGGATCTCAGGATAACGGGAAAAGTTCTTTCACAGCTGAAGGGGGGATACCGCAGGCGCCGCCGAACCGCCCAAGCGCGATCACCCCCAACCTGCCTCATGCCTGAGCAAGCCGGCACAACATGCAGGCACCAGGCGAACACGCTCGTACGAGATGGAGAATCACGAAATCGGCCCGCAATGAATTAGGGGCCGGCGCCAGGGGATAGCTGGAACCGCGTGGTGGGCGACGCCCGCGCCTACAGGCGCCACCCGGAAAATCGAAAGCCGTCTTCTAGCGCGGGGGAATGCCCTTGCGAGTTTCCTCCGTCGCATCGCGCTGCGTGACGCCGTCGATCAGGATGAAGGCGATGACGCAGGGCTCGTTGAACCGGTTCGACCAGGCGTGGTTGGTGCCGCGCTGGACCACGACGTCGCCTGCCTTGAGGTGCACGTCGTCCGCCTCGTCGTCCATCAGCATCATGATCTCGCCCGACAGCACGACGGCGTAGTCGAGGGAATCCGTGCGGTGCATGAAGGGATGGCGCGCCCCTTCGACGATATTGGCCCCTGCCCCCATTTCGGCAAAGGCTGCCTTTCCATCGAGCTTCGCCAAAACCTCCGGATCTTCGGGCAGGAACTCGACGCAGCGAAAGACGCTGCCGTTCTGTGGCGGGTGCAGGATAAACGGGCCTTCGCAGGTCTCGGTCGGCCCGTCGTATTCGGCCGGCGTGCTGTCGGAGAGCCAGAAGTTGGTGAGCCGCACGCCGGGGCGGTTGGGGCGTTCGAGGTAATGAAAGGCCGTCATGTCGGATTCGATGATGGCTTTGCCGGTCTCGTCATGTCCGGTGACGACGCGGCGGAACTGGCGATGCATGGTGAGTCTCCGTGGTGTGCAGGTCAGATTTCAGAAGGCTTCGGGCGGTCGCGCAGAACCACTGCCGCGAGCAGGACCGCGCCGGCCAATGCCGTGAACCAGCCCTGGAACAGCAGGCCGAACCCGGCGAGCAGCGCGGCCAGGCGCGACAGGCGGTCGAGCGGCGCGCGAAGGCAGCCGACGACGCCGATGGCGATGGCGACGATCCCGGCGGCGCCGGTCACGGCGGCCACGACGTTCTCGATCAGGCTGCCCTGCAAGAGCAGACCCGGCGCGAAGCAGAAGGCGAAGGGCAGCACGAAACTGGTGGTGGCGTAGGCCGCGGCGGTCCATCCGACCTTGTTGATATTCGCTCCCGCGATGCCGCCCGCCACATAGGCCGCGAGCGCCACGGGCGGTGTGATGGTCGAGATGCAGCCGTAGTAGAAGACGAAGAAATGCGCGGTGAGCGCCGGCACGCCCATCTTGACCAGCGCCGGCGCAACGACCGTGGCGAGGATCAGGTAGGCCGCCGTGGTGGGCAGGCCCATGCCGAGGATGATCGACGTCACCATCGTGAACAGCAGCGCCAGCAGCAGGCTTCCCTGCGAGGCGGCATCGATCAGGATCGCGATCTTGGAGCCGAGCCCGGTGATACCCAACGTGCCGGCGATGATGCCGGCCGCGGCACAGGCGGCGGAGATGGTGATGACGCCGAGGCTGCCGTCGGTGATGCCACCCGCCATCTTCTCGAACCAGTCCCGGTCAATCCGACGCCGGCTCAGGAGGTCGAGCCCGAGCAGCGCAACCATGCCCCAGAGCGACGCCTTGAATGGCGAATAGCCGGATAGCATCAGCGCGATGAGCACCGCGAAGGCGCCGACAAACGGAATGCCGTCGAGCAGGACGCGCGCCATTGGGCGCTCGTCGGTCGTGATGCCGGTCGAGGCGCCGATGCCGTTACGGACCCCCTGCAAGTGCACCACAATGAAGGCCGAACCGAAAAAAAGCAGCGCCGGCAGCAGCGCGGTCAGCATGACCTGCGTGTAGGGCACGCCCACGATTTCGGCCATGATGAAGGCGGCCGCGCCCATCACAGGCGGCATGAGCTGCCCGCCGGTCGAGGCAACAGCCTCGATGGCGCCGGCCTGGTGGGGGGCGTAGCCGTCGCGCTTCATGACCGGGATGGTGACTGTTCCGGTCACAGCCACGTTGCCCGCCGCGGAGCCCGAGACCATGCCGATCAGCGTGGAGAATAGCACCGCCGATTTCGCGGAGGCGGCCCGCAGGCCACGGGTCAGGCGCACCGATATCTCGAAGAAGAAATCCCCCGCACCGAAACGCGACAGCAATGCGCCGAAGATCGTGAAGGTGATGATGTAGGTCGCCGCCACCCCGATCGGGATACCGTAGACGCCCTGCGTGTCCGTGGTCAGGAACAGGACCATCCGCTCGAGGCTGTAGCCCCGCCCACTGAGCACGCCGGGCAACCAGGGGCTGAGGAACGGGTAGCAAAAGAACAGCAGTGCGATGGAGGCCAGGATCCACCCCACGGCGCGTCGTGCGGCCTCGAAAACCAGCACCATGAGGACGAGGCCCGCCCAGAAGTCCCCGGGCTCGGTCAGGCCGCCACTGAAGGCGATGGGCTTCCAGCGGATAAGCATCCAGTAGCTCGCGCCGAGCGCGGCCACAATCAGAATCGCGGACAGCAGGGCGTTCAGCCGGCTGCCTGCAAGGCGTTCCACCAACGGCCGCGTGGCGAAGAGCAGGCACAGGGCCAGCATCACGTGGATCAGCCGCATCGGCATGGTGGAGAGCGTCAGCATCCCTGACACCACGAGGAGGTGAAAGGCGCCGAAGAAAAAGGCCGCCAACCGGACAAGCCCGCCCTGCGGGCCGAGCCATGTTTCCGCAAGTTTCGTCATGGGGAGTGTCTCGCTGAGACGCAGGCGCGCGGGCCGGCGCGCGGGCCGGCTCGCGCGGTGCGATTTACTTGTTGAAGTAGCGCGCGGCGCCTTCGTGCAGCGGAATGGCGAGCTTGAGCGACATGGCCGGGTCGATCTGCTTGGCATTGGCATTCTCGGCCTGCATCTCGTCGAGATGATCGAAGATCGCCGCGGTGATCTTTTCCACCACGTCCGCATCCAGCGAGTTCGGCGCAACCAGCATGTTGTTGACGCCGATCACCGTGCCGGGCTCGGCGGTGCCATAAACATCGGCCGAGATCTCGACCGAGTGGTAGGTCGCATTCGCCTCGAGCGCCTTCTCCAGCATCCCTTCGGAGAAGGAGATGAACCGAAGGTCATTGCCGGCAGCGGCCTGCATCACCGCACCGGCGGGGTAGCCGGAGAGCGCGAAGGCCGCGTCGACATTGCCGTCCGCCAGCTGGCCGAAGCCGTCCGAGTAGGAGAGGAAGGACGGCGTCATGTCCTCCAGCGTCATGTCATGCAGCGGCAGCAGGAAGTTCAGGAACCCGAGCGTGCCGCCGCCCGCCGGCCCGACCGCGACCCGCTTGCCCTTGAGGTCCTCGATGGTCTGGATGTCCGAACCTTCGAGCACGATCATGTGCAGGACGCTGGGATGCAGGGCGCCCACCGCGCCAACATCGATTGGCCCGGAGCTGTAGGGGCCGGCACCTTTCACTGCGAGCGCCGCGAGATTGTTGTTGGTGATCGCGATCTCCACTTCGCCACTGTCGATCAGGCGCGGATTCTGGACCGAACCGCCGGTCACCACCGGCACCATGGAGATCCCGTCCCCTGCATATTTGTTCACGAGATTCGAGATCGACTGGCCCATCGGATAGAAGGCGCCACCGAGACTTGCCGTCCCGATCCGGAGCTCTTCGGCCGTGGCGGCAGCGCCCGCCAACACGACGGCCGCAACCGCGGCCAGCTGTCTGGTTACTTTGATCATGGTGTCCTCCCTTGGTCGCCCCGAAAGGTTAAGCGACAAAAACATATCGCGCAACTTTTTGTCGATTTTTTAACCGGCGCTCTGGTTAACGGCTGTGCTCAGACGAGGAATCCGAGGCTGAAAAAGGAAGACCGCGTAGCACAGCAGAGCAAAACGGCCGTTCCAGCGCCAGGTCAGCATGCTCGGCGCGATGCGGCAATCCGTCGAAATCAGCCACGTTGCGGTCGCGTTGGGCGGTGCCGACATGCTGAGCGCCGATCCCACGGAGAGGGAGGACACGATCCGGGTCGGGACCACGAGAGACTCCGACAGTTGGTGGACGTATTCACCGAAGAACACGACCAGCAGGATCGGGCTGAGCGCGATCAGGATCAGCAGCGACGCAAGAAGAACCAGGGGCGATACGGAGGACAGGCCGAGCCATTGGGCGACCTGATCGATCGGCAGGATCGAGCGCGGCGGCGCGGCCGATTGAGCCCGAGAGCCCCAATGCAACGGCGGTCCGCAGCAGCGACGGCGCGGCGCTCGCCAGCACCTTGCCAAGGCAATTCAGGCGTTTCAGGAGCGCTTTTAGATGCTGAAGAAGACCGCGAGATCCAGCGCCGAGAACACGTTGGTCTGCCCGTCGGCCTGCCAGAGGAACGGGATGGAGACCCGTACGGCGAGGAAAGCCAGCGCCCATTCCCGAACTTCGAACCGGGGCACCGCCGCCATGCACATGGCTATGAACCCGATCCGACCGACTGGCTCCGCTGAGCCCCATCCTGTCCCAAGGTGAACAAGCGCCGCGGACGCCGTCACCGACAGCGTGATCAGCGGAAGCGAGGTCACGAAAGCCTCCTCGCGAACCCGAGCAAGAAACATCGACAATTTGTTACAAAACGACGTTTCGTCGCATTAAGCATCGGAGCGCTGCGACCGAGGAGCCCTGCCATGCCCCAGTTCCACCTCTCCCTTCAGCGCGAAGCCGCACGTCCGGGTCAAATGGTCTAAGCGCAGGGCCTGTTCGGAGGGCTCTGGCCGCTGCGCGGAATGCCGGAGGTCGAGGGCGCGCCTCATTCGGATACCGCTGCGCCAGCCTTCCTGCAGGGCCGCGCCCGTATCCGCGCGACGCGCGGGGCAGCCCGATGGCTTCGATTCAGCCTGAGCCGAACGGCACCAGAGGGCGCGGACGTGCTCCATGCCAAAAAGGTCACCATCGACCAGAAACTGGCGCTGCTTCGGCTGGATACGGTGAGCTTTCCGCCGGGCGCCTGCGCCTGGCGCCATGTGCACCCCGGGCCGGGTCTCCGGCATCTGCTTCAGGGCGAACTCACCTTGCAGACAGATGACCACGACACCGTCGTGACCGCCGGCGACAGCTGGTTTGAGGCCGCCAACTCGCCGGTGCGGGCGACGGCCAGCGCTACCATGCCAAAAACCGGCTTCGTGCGGTTCCTGGTTCTGCCGGTGTCGCTTCAGGGCACGCCAAGCATCCGGATCCTCGACGCGGCAGACACCTCCAAGCCAACGCTTCAGGTAACCCACCGGAATCTGGATCAGGTGGTCCGACTGCCGTCCGGCTGATCAACCGAAGGGGATGTGCTCCGACATCGCGGGTCAGGTTCCACAAAGTCGATTGCGAGTGCGACTGGCCGGAGCGCAATGATCCCGCACTGCCCGACCGTCTCGGAGGTCTTGCCGCCGGGTCCGGCCTTGCCGATCTCTTCACAGGCAGAGGAGCAGTCACACTAGATCTGGAATGATGGTTCTGAATATGGATAAGTGCCCGGACACGTTGCCGCAGGCCGCGGCAGACCACAGAGAGGGCGTCATGTTCAGAACAACCTTTTCGGCAGCGGCAATCGCTGTGAGCACCACGGCATTGTCCGCATTTCCGGCCGCCGCGGAGAGTTTCAACTGGGCCGGCACAACCGACCCGCAGACGATGGACCCGCATGCCGTCAACGCCGCGCCGGTCCTGTCCTTCCTCAACAACATCTACGAGGGCCTCGTCCGCCGCGGACCCGACATGAGCGTGGAGCCCTCGCTCGCCACCTCCTGGGTGGCGCTTCCCGACGGCGCCGGCTGGCGGTTCACCCTGCGCGAAGGCGTCACGTTCCACGACGGCGCGGCCTTCAACGCCGACGACGTGATCTTTTCCTACGAGCGCGCCGCGTCGGAAGCCTCCGACGTCCGCTCCTGGTTTGCTCCGGTGACCGAGGTGGTGCGGGTCGACGATTTCACCGTCGACTTCCTGACCGCCGCGCCGAACCCGCTGTTCCCCGGCTCGATCGCCAACTTCATGATTCTCGACTCCGACTGGGCGACGGGCAACGGCGCCGAGCTTCCCGCGCGCGACGCCGAGAACTTCGCCACCCGTAACGCCAACGGCACCGGCCCCTTTTCGCTCGCCGGCCGCGATCCGGGCATCGAGACGCGCCTCGTGCCGAACGAAGGCTGGTGGGACACGGCCGAGCACAACCTGACCGAGGCGGTCTTCACCCCCATCGGCAACCCGGCCACCGGCCTTGCCGCGCTGCTGTCCGGCGAGATCGATTTCATCTCCCCGATCCCGCTGCAGGACATCGAGCAGGTGGAATCCCGCGACGGCTTCAAGGTTCTCTCGGGGCTGGAGACGCGGGTGATCATGCTCGGCTTCGGGCATGACCACGAGACGCTGAAGTATTCCGAGGAGACCACGGACGCCAACCCGTTCCTCGATGCGCGCGTCCGTCTTGCCGTGGCGCAGGCGATCGACGTGGCGACGATCGACCGGGTGATCATGCGCGATGCCGCCGAACCGGCGAGCCAGCTTCTGCCCGAGGGCCTGTCCGGCTGGTCCGCCGCGCACGCCGAGCGGCCCGCCTTCGACGCCGAGGCCGCCAAGGCCCTGCTCGCCGAGGCCGGCTACCCAGACGGATTCTCCTTTGGCCTGATGTGCCCGAACGACCGCTACATCAATGACGAGGCCGTCTGCCGCGCCGTCGCGTCCATGCTGGCGCGTGTCGGGATCGAGGCCAACGTGAACGCGATGCCGGTGCGTGGCTACTGGGACGAGCTGCGGTCGGACAATTTCGACATGTACCTGCTCGGCTGGTCGCCCGGCACCTTCGACGCGGAGCACCCGATCCGCTTCCTCGCCCACACCCCGAACGAGCGGCTGGGCACCTGGAACTTCGGCGGCTTCTCCAGCGCCCGGATCGACGAGTTGCTCGAACCGATCCAGCAGGAGATCGACGAGGCCGCCCGCCAGGCGATGATCGACGAGGTTGCCGGCATCCTGCAGGAGGAAGTCGCCTATGTGCCGCTCTACACCGAGCCGCTGATCTGGGCGATGAAGGAGAGCGTCGAGGTGGTTCAGCGCCCCGACAACTTCTTCATGCTGCGTTGGGTCACGGTCAACTGATCCGGGCGAGGCAGGAGCGATGGTCGCATTCATCCTGAAAAGGCTGGTCCAGTCCGTCTTCGTGATGCTGGCCGTCGCTTTCCTCGCCTTTTCGCTGTTCAAGTTCGTGGGCGACCCGATCAGCCAGATGACCGGAGTCGAGACGTCTATCGAGGACCAGGAACGCCTGCGCGAGGAGCTGGGTCTCAACGACCCGTTCTTCGTGCAGTTCGCCCGCTTCACCGGCGACATGCTACAGGGCGATTTCGGCTATTCCTTCCGCACCCGCGAACCGATCGGAGAGATGCTCCTGTCGCGGCTGCCTGCCACGCTGGAGCTGGGCACGGTAGCGCTGGTGATATCGCTGATCGTCGGCATTCCTGCGGGCGTCTACACGGCGCTCCGTCCGCGCGGGCTGGTCAGCCAGTCGATCCTGATCGCCACGCTGATCGGGGTGTCGATCCCGACCTTCGTGATCGGTATCCTGCTGATCTTCCTGTTCGGCGTGCAGCTGGGATGGCTGCCGACCTACGGCCGCGGCGGAACGGTCGATATCGGCTGGTGGCGCTCGTCGCTCTTCACCGTCGAGGGCTGGCGTTCGCTCGTCCTGCCGGCGCTCACGCTCGGCCTGTTCCAGCTCACCCTCACCATGCGCCTTGTCCGCGCGCAGATGATGGAGGTCATGCGCACCGACCACATCCGCTTCGCCATCGCCCGCGGCGTGCCGTGGCGCAGCATCCGCTACCGCCACGCGCTGTCGAACACCATGATTCCGGTGATCACCGTGATCGGGCTTCAGTTCGGCGGCGTGATCGCCTTTTCCATCGTCACCGAGAGCGTGTTCCAGTGGCCGGGCATGGGCCTGCTCTTCCTGGAATCCATTCGCTTCGTCGATATCCCCGTAATGAGCGTCTACCTCGTGGTGATCGCGTTCTTCTTCGTGATCATCAACCTGCTGGTCGACCTGCTCTACCTTGCCATCGACCCGCGCCTGCGGGTCCGGGAGAGCGTGTGATGCTGGGGCGCCTGATGCAATCCGAAGCGGTCTGGCTGTTCTCGCGCAGCCCCGCCGCGATCCTCGCCGCCATCGCAGCGGTCACGATCGTGCTCGGCGCGCTCTTCGCGCCGTGGATCGCACCGACCGATCCCTATGACCTCTCCTCCTTCTCGCTGATCGACGGGCTTCTTCCCCCGGTCTGGGAGGACGGCGGCGATCCGCGCTTCCTGCTCGGCACCGACGACCAGGGGCGGGACATGTTCTCCTCCATCCTCTACGGCGCGCGCCTGTCGTTGGCGATCGCCGGCATGGCCATGGCCATCGCGCTGGTTCTCGGGGTGGGGCTCGGCCTCGCCGCCGGCTATTACGGCGGTCGCTTCGACGCCGTCGTCATGCGCATCGCCGACGTGCAACTGGCGCTTCCGGCGATCCTGACCGCGCTGCTGATCGACGGCATCTCCCGCGGGATCCTGCCGCGCGACATGCACGACGACCTCCGCCTCGGCGTCATCACCGTTGCGATTGCCCTGTCCCTCTGGGTGAACTTCGCCCGCACCGCGCGCGCCTCCGTCTTCGTCGAGCGCAACAAGGATTACGTTCAAGCCGCGATCATGATGGGGCAGCACCCGCTGCGGATCATGGCGCGCCACATCCTGCCCAACATCCTCGGCCCGCTGCTCGTGATCGCCACGGTCGACCTCGCCTCCGCGATCCTGCTGGAGGCGACCCTTTCGTTTCTCGGCGTCGGGCTGCCTGCGGATTCCCCCTCGCTTGGCACGCTGATCCGGATCGGGATGCAGTACCTGCTGTCCGGCGAATGGTGGATCCTTTGGATCCCGACCCTGTTCCTCGTCGTGCTCGTCGTCGCCATCAACCTGCTCGGCGACTTCCTGCGCGACCTCTTCAACCCGAGTTTGCGCTGATGCTGGAAGTCGAGAATCTCACCGTCCGGTTCCGTCACCGGCAGGGCACCACGACGGCCGTCGAGGACGTCTCGCTGAACGTCGGCCGCGGCGAGATCCACGGGCTTGTCGGCGAATCCGGGGCCGGCAAGTCCACCATCGGCGCGGCAATCATGGGCCTGCTCCCCGCGGCGGGCGAGATCGCCTCCGGAGATCTTCGCCTCGACGACACCGACCTGCGTGCTCTCACGCCGATGGAGGCCCACCGCCTGCGCGGCAAACGCATCTCGATGATCTTCCAGGATCCGCAGACCAGCCTCGATCCGCTGATGACGGTCGAGGCCCAGCTGATCGAGACAATCCAGGCCCACGAGGACATCAGCGCCGAGGCCGCCCGGCAACGGGCCATCGAGTTGTTGGAAGAGATCGGCATCGCGCGAGCCGAAACCCGCATCCGCGCCTACCCGCACCAATTCTCCGGCGGCATGCGGCAGCGCGTGGTCATCGCGCTCGCGCTTTGCACCAACCCGGAACTGATCATCGCCGACGAGCCAACCACCGCGCTCGACGTGGCCGTGCAGGCGCAGGTGCTGGACCTGATCCGGCGGCTCGCCGACGCGCGCGGCGTGGGGTTCATCCTGATCACGCACGATATCGGCGTGATCGCGCAGGTCTCGGACCGGGTGACGGTGCTGCGCGGCGGGCGCGTGGTGGAACAGGGCCCGACCCCGCAGGTGCTCGGCGCCCCGGAACAACCATATACCAAGGCCCTCATGGCCGCCGTACCGCCGCTCGACCGCAAGCTCGACCGCTTCCGCCTGCCCCGCGTCGCGGGCGAGGAGGAGGAGGCGGCAGCGGCCAGCGCCGCGAAGGAGGCCGAGGACTGGCTGATGTCGGGAAGCGGAACCGGACTCGGTCCGGCGCTGGACCTGTCGGACATCACCGTGCGCTTCCGCGGCGAACGGCGCGGCTTTCTCGGCGCGCGGGAGGATTTCACTGCGCTGGACGGCGTTTCGCTGTCGGTCCGGCCCGGCACGGTGATGGGGCTGGTGGGCGAAAGCGGCTCCGGCAAGTCGACGCTGGCCAAGGTCGTCGCGGCGCTGGTGCAGCCGGCTTCTGGCGAGATGATGCTCGACGGCGCGCCGCTGCCGCCGATGCGCAGCCGCTCGCGCCATGACCCGTCCCGGCGCCTCGTGCAGATGGTGTTCCAGGATCCGTTCTCCAGCCTGAACGCGCGGCATCGCGTGCTCGGCATCCTGTCCGAACCGCTCCGCCTCTACGGTCTGGAGACGGACGCGGCCCGGCGCGAACGGCTTGTGCGCGCCATGCTGGCTCTGGTCGGCCTCCCGCCGGAGGCCGCAGATCGCTACCCCCACCAGTTCTCGGGCGGGCAGCGCCAGCGCATCGCCGTTGCCCGAGCGCTGCTTTCCCGCCCCGGCCTGCTGATCTGCGACGAGCCGACGAGCGCCCTCGACGTCTCAATTCAGGCGCAGGTCTTGAACCTCCTGAAGGACCTCCAAACCCGCTTCGGCCTGACGACACTGTTCATCAGCCACAACCTCGCCGTGGTGCGCCAGATGTCGGACGATATCGCGGTTCTGAAGGACGGATCACTCGTCGAGACCGGCCTGTCCGAGCCATTTTTCGCCGGCCCGCAAGCCACGTATTCGCAGGAGTTGCTGGCTCAGACGCCGACGGTGCGCTTCGGGCCACGGGCGGCCTGAGTGTATCTCTCAACCGCAGACCCGAGATATTGCGCGAACTGAATATGTCTCCTAACTTTGCAGCAACGGGTTCAGAGGCGGACGAGGGAATGCAGGCGACCGAAGAGACGACGCGACCGCGTGGGCGGCCGAGGAACGTGCCGAGGGACCAGGCACTGGACGCCGCGGTGCGGCTGTTCTGGGCCTCGGGCTATGACGCCGCCTCGATCGACCAGCTCTGCCGGGAGACCGGAATGCCCCGCGCCAGTCTCTACCAGGATTACGGCGGCAAGCAGGGCCTGTTCCTCGCCGCGATCGCCCATTACGTCGACACCCGGCTCAGGCCGATCGGCCAGGCGCTCGGCCCGGCCGGATCGCTGGAAGACGACCTTGCGCGCTTCTTCAAGGCGGTCGTCGCGCTGGCGACCAGCGACAGCCAGACGCCGGGTTGCCTGATCTCCTGCGTGCTGGCCGAAGTGGCTGGGGCGAACGACACCTTCCGCCAGGAGCTCGACCGCCGTTTCACGGCCCTCGAGAACCGCATCCACGAGCGCCTGTCGCATGGCGCCGACACCCCGGACAACGCCCGCGCGCTCGCGGGAATGCTGGCCGCCGTTGCGCGGGGCATGATGCTGCGCGCAAGAGCCGGCGCCACGGCTGCGGATCTCGAATCGATCGCGGACGTGACCCTTGTGACCGTTTTCGGGGAGAGGCCGTCACCACTTGGAGTCCGAGAATGCTCGGGGCCCGTGACTTCGTGATTTCGAGACCGCCCGGTTCACCCTTTGAGCTGAAGACTCACGGTGTTTCGCCGGGACCACGCTGTGGTAGCACTCCAGCAAACACCTAAAGTGGACCGGAACCGGGCAACGAACCCCGAAGAGAGCAAGCTCCGAACATGCAGGACACAAGAACGCAACGGACCGGAACCCGGAGCCTGGAAAGGCGTTCGACGCGTGACGTTCCGGGCAAACGGAAACGCGAGGAAATCGGAGCAGTGTCTCACGCTGTGTTGACAGGAAGAGCGCCAGTTATCAGACCCCTCGCTCTGAATATGAGCTATGACCCATTCGGGACTGACGCTTGTGGAGCGGCGTCGGACATGGCTGAAGGGAGCTGTGACGTGGAAAGACCTGCCCTCAACACGGTGCTGGCGAAAGCCAGGGCCTCGGCACGGCACCTGCCGGCCGGCCAAGCTCCCTGCCTTGCTGACCGACAGTCGCCCACCAGGACGCACGCATGATCGACGCCCGTATCCTTCCGCTTCAGCAGCGAATGCTCCACCCCCCAGCGCAACGCCTGGTCGACATCGGCGTGACGGCCGATCAGGTGACGCTGGCTGGGTTTGTCCTGGGTGCCATGAGCCTTCCGGCGCTGGCTTTCGGCGCCTATTGGCTCGCCCTCGCGCTGATCCTGCTGAACCGCCTGATGGACGGGCTAGACGGGGCGATTGCGCGGATCACTGAACCGACCGACCGCGGCGCATTTATCGACATCGCCTTCGATTTCGCCTTCTACGCGCTGGTGCCGCTCGGCTTTGCCGTTGCGGACCCCGACGCGAACGCGCTTGCCGCCGCCGCCCTGATCACCGCCTTCGTCGGCACCGGATCATCGTTCCTGGCCTTCGCGACCATCGCGGCCAAGCGGAAGATCTCGACCGAGACATACCCCTCCAAGGGCATCTACTACCTCGGTGGGCTGACGGAGGGGGCCGAAACGATCTCGGTTTTCGTGCTGATGTGCCTCGCCCCGTCGTTCTTTCCGGTTCTGGCCTACCTCTTCGCAACCGCCTGCGTGATGACGGCGTTCAGCCGCTGGTACCAGGGCTGGGTCATGCTCGCCCCGAGCGACACCATTTCACAATCGCGGCCAGAGACGCACCACACGCCGGCCCTGGTTCAGATCGATCGCTAGACGAGGTCCCCCAATGCTCCGCACCGCACTTCTTTCGCTTGCCGCAGCCATTGCGGCCAGCCCAACACTGGCCGACTGGCCGGAGACGCTCGAGGCCGCGCGCGGACAGACGGTCTACTGGAATGCCTGGGGCGGAGATGCCCGGACCAACGCCTTCATCTCCTGGGTGGGCGAGGAGACCGAGGAACGCTTCGGCGTCTCGGTCCAGCACGTTCGGCTGACCGACACGGCCGAGGCGGTGACCCGCGTTCTCTCGGAGCGTGCGGCGGGCCGGGACGAGGACGGCTCGGTGGACCTTATCTGGATCAACGGGCCGAACTTCCTGTCCATGAAAGAGCAGGACCTGCTGTTCGGCCCGTTCGTCTCCAGCCTGCCGAATGCACAATACCTCGACCTGTCGCCGGGCGCGGCCGCATCGCTCGACTTCACCGTGCCGGTCGATGGCATGGAGAGCCCCTGGCGGCTGGCGCGCTTCGTCTTCGCCTACGACAGCGACCGGATCGACTCCCCGCCAAAGACGATGGCCGATTTCCCGGACTGGGCCGCAGCCAACCCGGGCCGCTTCACCCACCCTGCCCCGTCCAACTTCATGGGCGCCACCTTCCTGAAACAGGCGCTGTTCGAGCTGGCGCCCGATCCGGCGCGACTGCTCGAACCGATAGACGACGCCGCATTCGCAGAGCACACCGAGCCTCTCTGGGCCTGGTATGACGCGCTGCGCCCGCACCTCTGGCGCGGCGGCGAGACCTTTCCGGAGAACGAAAGCGTGCAGCAGCAACTGCTGAACGACGGCGAGGTCGATATCGCGATGTCATTCGACCCGGCCTCGACCGCGGCGATGATCGCGCAGGGTCTGCTGCCGGAGAGCGCCCGGGTCTTCGTCCCCGAGGGAGGCTCCATCGGCAACGTGAGCTTCGTGGCCATTCCCTTTAACGCCGCGAATACCGAGGGCGCGCAGGTCGTCGCGAACTTCCTGCTCGACCCGGCGGTCCAGGCGAGGATGCAGAACATCGAGGTGATGGGGTCGTTTTCCGTGCTCGACCCCGCGCGGCTAGACGAGGAAGCCCGCGCTGCCTTCGACGCGCTTCCAACCGCGCCCGCGCTGCCGACGCTGGAGTCACTCGGCCCGACCCTGCCGGAACCGCACCCGAGCTGGATGACGCGGCTGACCGAGGAATGGGCGCGACGCTACACGAAATGAGATCCCTGGCCGGAGACGGATTCCTGCTGCGCGGGGCTGTGCTGGGCGGGGTGATCGCCGGCATCCTGCTGCCGATTGTGGTCGGCTTGTGGGAGACCGGCCGCGCTGGTTTCGGCCTGCTGCCCGCCATCGGCGCCGACGAGATATCCCTGGCGCCGTGGCGCGAACTCGCGGAGATGCCGGGCCTTGCCACGAGCCTCCGGCTGACGCTGGTCACCGGGATCGGCGCAACGCTCCTGTCGCTGCTGCTTGCCATCGGCTTTTGTGCCGCCGTTCACGGCCGGCTGAGCCAGCGCGCCGGCGGGCGCATCCTGACGCCCTTTCTCGCCGCGCCCCACGCGGCGATGGCGATCGGGCTGGCGTTCCTGCTGTCCCCCTCCGGCTGGATCGCCCGCGCCTTCGCCCCGGTGCTCGGATGGGACCGCCCGCCGATGCTGGCCACGGTCAACGACCCGTGGGGCGGCGCGCTGATCCTCGGGCTGATGGTCAAGGAGGTGCCGTTCCTGCTGCTCGTCATCCTTTCCGCCCTCAGCCAGCTGCCGGTGCGCGCGCACCTGACCGCCGGGCGGTCGCTCGGCTATGGGCGGGGGATCGTCTGGATCAAGGTGATCATGCCGCAGGTCTGGCCGCTGATCCGGCTGCCGGTGATGGTCGTGCTGGCCTATGCGCTGTCGGCGGTGGACATGGCGCTGATCCTCGGGCCGTCGAATCCGCCCACGCTCGCCGTCATGCTTCTGCGCCTGTTTTCCGACCCCGATCTGTCCCGCATCCTGCCCGCATCTGCTGGCGCGCTCCTGCAGGGTGTGCTGGTGGTGCTCGCCTTTGCGGCCCTCTTCGCGTTGGAGCGGCTGGTGAGGGCTGCAGGGCTCTGGTGGCTGCGCCGGGGCGGCCGTGGCGTGACGGCCGAGCCTGGCCTCCGGCTCGCGACCTGGTTCACCGGTGCGCTGTTGGCGCTCGGTGCACTGGCGATGGCCTCGCTGCTGCTCTGGTCGTTGGCCTGGCGATGGCCCTGGCCCGCGCTGCTGCCCGAGAGCTGGTCGCTGCGCGCCTGGAGCACCCCGGGCAGCGGCTGGGGCGCGGCGCTCGCCACGACCGTGATCCTCGCGGCGGGCAGCACTGCGGCGGCGCTCGCATTGGCGATCGCCTGGCTCGAGGGGGAGGATCGCGCCGGGACGCGCCGCGCCGGCTGGGCCAGCGCGCTGATCTACCTGCCGCTCCTGGTCCCGCAGATCGCGTTTCTCTACGGGTTGAACGTGGCCTTCCTCCGCCTCGGAGTCTCCGGGGATCTCGCCGCGGTGGTCTGGGCGCATACGCTCTTCGTCTTTCCCTATGTCATGATCGCGCTGTCCGATCCCTGGCGCGCGCTGGACCCGCGGCACCTGCGCGCCGCCGGATCGCTAGGGGCCGGCCCCTGGAGGCGGCTTTTCGCGGTCAAGCTTCCGATCCTGCTCACGCCGATCCTGACCGCCGCCGCGATCGGCGTGGCCGTCTCCGTGGCGCAATACCTTCCGACGCTCTTCATCGGCGCGGGGCGCGTCGCCTCGCTGACCACCGAAGCCGTCACCCTGTCCTCCTCCTCGGACCGGCGCATCACCGGGGTCTATGCGACACTTCAGGCCGGGCTTCCCTTCCTCGCCTATGCCGCCGCCTTCGCGATCCCGGCGCTCATGCACCGCAACCGGCGCGCCCTGACATCGGAAGGAATCGCATGACTCTGGAACTCCGCGATGTCGTAATCCGCGCGCGGGGCGAGGCCCCGCTGTTTCCGCCGACGAGCCTTGTCGCCGGTCCGGGCGAGATCGCCACGATCATCGGCCCCTCCGGCATCGGCAAGTCCACGCTGCTGGACGCGATCGGCGGGCATCTGACGCAGGGCTTCGCGCTGGAGGGCCGCGTTCTCCTCGATGGCCGGGATCTCCGTGGCCTGCCTGCGGAAGCGCGGCGCGTCGGGCTGATGTTCCAGGACTCGGTCCTGTTTCCGCATCTCTCGGTGGGCGACAACCTTGCCTTCGGGCTGACACGAAGGGTCCTTGGACGTGCAGCGCGGCGGCGTGCCGTCAACGAGGCGCTGGACGCGGCCGGGCTCCCTGGTCTCTACGACAGGGATCCCGCAACGCTTTCCGGTGGGCAGCGGTCCCGCGCGGCTCTGATGCGCACGCTGCTGGCCGAGCCACACGCCCTGTTGCTGGACGAGCCTTTTTCCAGGCTGGATGTCGCGCTCCGCGCCGAGATGCGGGCTTTCACCTTCAACCATATCCGCCAGCAAAATATCCCGGCCCTTATGGTCACCCATGACGTTGCCGATGCCGAAGCCGCCGCAGGACCGGTGATCGACCTGGCACCTTCGGGAGCGCCGAACCTGCAAACGTAATCTCCAGATCAGAGGTCGTATCCTGTCTGCCTTGCACGCGCGGCTGACGGCATTTCGGCAGCATTGCTTGTTCAGGAACATGGAGTGAAACTCGCTCCGCCATTTCAACGAAACGCCCGCGCCGACTCGATCGTGCGGGCGGCCAAGGAGGCAGTGTCTCGCCGATGTTCGAGCGTCCACGCGCCTCTGCAGTCACAATCGCCGTTCCCGTCGATGCTGACGATGCCGCCAACTGGTTGCGTCGGGTTGAGGTTGCGGGTCATGGATGAGGTGCAGAGCTCGCCGCGCAGGCCAACCTCCGGACCACCAACCAGCAGAGGCTCCAATGACCAGACACCTCGCCGCCCTCCTCGGACTCGGCATCGCAGCCCTGGCAGTTCACACGCCTACCGCGGCCGCGGAAACCTGCAGGGTCCGGGTCGAGCCGGTGGTCAGCCTCGGTTTCGCCAGCCGTTACAAGGCCGACAGCGAATCCAGGTCCGACATCGATCCGGACGGCGACGCCGAGGTGACCGCGGCCCTGAAGCCTGTCGACGACTTCATCCGTGACCTGTCGACCGAGGCCAACCAAATCCTCCTGCGACCGGACAATGTGGACCGCGCCGATTGTCTTGTCGCCGAACTGCGGCGTTGGGCGGATGCCGGCGCTTTGGGCGACCTTCAGACCTTCACTGCGCAGATTTCTGTCGGCGGGCGTTTTGCGGGGATCTCGCTGGCTTTTCTCCAGGTCCGAGACTTCGCCTCCCGACCCGGAGACATCGCCGCCGTGGACCGCTGGCTGCAGGAGGCCGCCCGAGAGGAACTGCGCTTCTGGGCAGAAGACGCAACTCCCGGCGCGCAGAAAGGCAACTTGCGGGCATGGTCCTCGCTCGGCGTGATTTCTACCGGGATCGCGACGGGTGACCCGGAGCTCATTTCCCGGGCGGCCGACGTCGTCGAGATGCTCCTTTGCACCGCCGAACCTGACGGCGGCCTGCCGCAGGAAATGCGGCGCGGGAAATACGCCCTGCACTACCAGTTGCACGCGATCACGCCGCTGGTCCTTTCCTCGACCCTGCTGCAAACCCGGGACGTCGACCTGAGCGGCAGTTGCGACGCGGCGCTGCAAAGGATCGTCGATTTCGCCGTGTCCGATCTCGAGACCGGCGCGAAGTCGGAGGCCTATTCCGGCAAGCGGCAGAGCTACTTCGACGGCACGGAGACCCTGCGCCCGCATGAACTCGCCTGGGCGGATCACTACCTGGAAATGTTCGACAACGCCGAACTTGAGCGCGTCGTTGCGCCGATGCGGCCGCTCAAGAACTCAAAGCTCGGTGGCAATCAGGACATCGTGCGCGAGCACCTGCTGCCGGGCCTATAGGCCGGCGACCTTTACGGAAGACTGGCGTCGCTGGCCGACACGAACAGTTCGGGTACATGGCTCGGCGACGCGTTGCGTTGGTCCAGCCGTTCCAGGTTGACGATCATGCTGAGCATGATGCGATCGTGACTCCATCCGGTGGGGCTCCGCAATAGCACGGCGCCAAGCACGAGACACAGGCACAGCAGCAGCCCGATACCCTTCCAGGCGTGCTGCCCCAGCGGCGACGGCGTGTGCCCGGTCAGGGCGACAATCCTGCGGCCGAGTTGGCTGTCCAGCGCCGGACCGCGGGGCGTTTCAACGAACCCGACGACAGGCCCGACCGGCACAAAAACAGACCGGCCGACACGAGCGCGGTTGGACGCCCGGATCAGGCTGCGGCAATACCCGCCGAGCACGACCGGATGGCGCAGCACCACGGCCTGATCACATGCCATTTCCCGTAGTTCCCGCATCTGCCGGCCGCATAGATGAAACGCGGGGTTCCAGAAGAAGAACGGCCGCAGCGCCTCGACCGCGAATTCATGCAGCAGGTCGAACTGGCGCAGATGCTGGAACTCGTGCGACAGCGTCAGTTGCAGGTCGCGGTTGTGTGCCAGCGCGTTCGCCGAGAGAACAACGTATCGGCGGCGCAGCCCGCAGGTGGAGAACGGCACGGTGGTTTCGTCCGAGATCAGCAATTCCAGGCGACCGAAACGGCGCCAGGGGTGGGCGCGTCTCAGCACCTGACGGAGCCGCAGGGCGGCCAGGCCGAGGCGCAGCGCCGACACCATGAGACCGAGCGCCAGAAACGCCAGCAGCGCCTGTGCCCAGAACGCGCTCTGTAGAAGGAAGGCGTCGGTCAGTTCTGTCCTGAGGCCCAGCAGGAACTCGAAACGCGACGCGCTCATCTCCAGATTGCCGCTCAGGTACTGGGCAAGGAGAATATCCGAGAAGTTGAGCTGCGCGGGTGCCGGGGTGCATGCCAGCCGGGCGATGAATGGCGCCACGATGACGGCGATGAAGATCCATTCCATCGCGCGGGCCTGCCCCATCAGCGCCTGGCCGAAGCGACCATGAGCGAAAATCCGGCGCATGGGCAACCAGACCGCCACCAGCGCGAGGAGCAGGATGTTCGCGTCTATCCACGCGTTCAGGATGTCTTCAATCGCCATCCCCGAGCCTTCTGTTCACCAGGTTGCGGATTTCTTCCAGGGACTCATCTGACAGCGTATCATCATCCACCAATCTGGCAACAAGCGCGGATGGGGTCGCGTCGAAGAGCTTGTTGGACAGGTTCTGCAGCGTCTGCTTCTGATAGGCGGCCTTCGGCACGGCCGGGCGATAGACAAGCGAACGATCCACCTTGGTCGACGTGAGAAAGCCCTTCCTGTCGAGGATCTTGAGGATCGTCGCGACGGAGGTGTAGGCCCGCTCGGTCTCGCGGTTGAGCGCAACATGGATATCGCGCACCGTTCCGCCGCCGATGTCCCAGACCACGTTCATGAATTCCAGTTCGACCTCTGTGAGCGTGCCGCTGTCCTGTTGTTTTCGCATAGGGTCTCCAAATGCTGGCGGCCCTGGGGGAGGCTGGGTCGCCGAAATCCTGTCTCCGATCTTTGCCTAGACCTTCCAGAAACAGAAGACCGCCCAGGCAAAGGCGACGGCAAGCGGCCCCCAGAGTGGCATTCCGAACAGCCCCAACCCGGCGAGAAGGATGTAGATCGATCCCAGGATCGTCATGAACAGGCGATCCCCCCGGGTGGTGGTGAGCCCGAAGACGCCTCGGCGCTCGTCTCCGCCGGGATGGCGAAGCTCAATCAGGGTCAGGACGCCCATGGCCGAGAAGATCCCGATGAAGAACAGGGCGGTCGGCAAGGTCCATGCCATCCAGCTCATGGTCAAACCCTCCCCATCGCGAAGCCCTTCGCGATGTAGTTTCGAACGAAATAGATCACGATGGCGCCGGGGATGATGGTCAGCGTTCCCGCGGCGGCCAGCAGCCCGAGTTCATATCCCGCCGAGGAGGCGGTCCGTGTCATCGTGGCGGCGATCGGCTTGGCCTCGACGGCGGTCAGCGTCTTGGCAAGCAGAAGTTCTACCCAGGAGAACATGAAGCAGAAGAACGCAGCCACGCCGACGCCGGCCTTGATCGACGGGATGAAGATCGTGGTGAAGAAGCGCGGGAAGGAGTAGCCATCGACGAAGGCCGTCTCGTCCAGTTCCTTGGGCACGCTCGACATAAAGCCCTCGAGGATCCAGACAGCCAGCGGGATGTTGAACAGGCAATGCGCCAGCGCCACGGCGAGATGCGTGTCGAAGAATCCGACTGCCGAATAGAGCTGGAAGAACGGCAGCGCGAAGACCGCGGCCGGAGCCATCCGGTTGGTCAGCAGCCAGAAGAACAGGTGCTTGTCGCCGAGGAACCGGTACCGCGAGAAGGCATAGGCGGCCGGAAGCGCCACCGTCACCGAGAGCACCGTGTTGATCGAGACGTAGATGATGGAGTTGATGTAGCCCCAGTACCAGGTCGGATCGGTGAAGATGGTGATGTAGTTTTCCCAGGTGAAGGTCTGCGGGAAGAGCGAGAAGCCCGCGAGGATCTCGTTCGTCGTCTTGAAGCTCATCGCCACGAGCCAATAGATCGGCAGCATCAGGAACAGGATGTAGACGATGGGTACGATGGACCGTTTCTGCATGCTTCCGCCCTCAGTTCAGGTCGTCCTTGGTCATCAGCGTGTAGAAGAGCCAGCTGACGCCAAGAGTGATTGCGAAGTAGATCAGGGACATGGCGGCTGCCGGCCCGAGGTCGAACTGCCCGAGCGCCATCTTCACGAGGTCGATGGACAGGAGCGTGGTGGAGTTGCCGGGGCCACCGCCGGTGAGAACGAAAGGCTCGGTGTAGATGTTGAAGCTGTCCATGAAGCGCAGAAGGATCGCGATGGTCAGCACCGTCTTCATCTTCGGCAGCTGGATGAAACGGAACACGGCCCAGTTGGACGCACCGTCGATCTTGGCCGCCTGGTAATAGGCGTCCGGGATCGAAACGAGCCCCGCATAGGCCAGGAGCACGACGAGCGAGGTCCAATGCCAGACATCCATCGTGACGATGGTGATCCAGGCCGCGAGCGGATCCTGCGTCATGTCGTAGTTGATGCCGAGCGTATGGTTCAGGAAATACCCCAGCAGGCCGATATCCGGCAGCGTGAAGATGTTCCACATCGCGCCGACCACGTTCCACGGGATCAGCATCGGCAGGGCCATCAGCACCAGGCAGACCGGCACCCAGAACCCCTGTCGTGGCATCGAGAGCGCGATGGCGATGCCCAGCGGCACCTCGATGACAAGGATCAGCCCGGTAAAGAGGAATTGGCGGCCGAGGGCGGCGTGGAACCGCTCGGACGTGAGGATCTGCTCGTACCAATCCAACCCCTGCCAGAAGAACAGGTTGTCGCCGAAGGTCTCCTGCACCGAGTAGTTGACCACCGTCATCATCGGGATCAGCGCGTTGAAGGCCACCAGCACAAGCACCGGCAGCACGAGGAACCATGCGCGTTGGTTTTCGGTTTTCATTGCGCCGCCTCCCCCGCGGTGGTCGCCAGCCAGCCGTCGCGATAGAGCCGCGTACGGTCCGGGCGGAAATTCAGGTGCACCGTCTCGCCCGTTTCGGGCGCGTTTTCCTTGATGATGGCGGCGACGCGGTCCTCCCCGACCTGCGTTTCCACGACGATGTGGCGGCCCACGTCGGAGACCTTGCGCACCACGGCCTCGACGCCGCTCTCGGCAAGGCTCACGAATTCCGGCCGCACGCCGATCTCTGTCCGCTTGCCCTCGCCGGGCACGATATCTCCCTCGAGGGGGATCTGCTGGCCCTGGAACAGCGCGGCGCCGTCCCGTGTCTCGCAGGGCAGGATGTTCATGCCCGGCGACCCGATGAAGTGACCGACGAAGGTATGGGCCGGCCTTTCGAACAGATCGACCGGCGTGCCGATCTGCACGATCTCGCCATCCTGCATCACCACGACCTGGTCGGCGAAGGTCAGCGCCTCGGTCTGGTCATGAGTGACGTAGATCATCGTGGCGCGGACCCGCTGGTGCAGCTCCTTGAGCTTGGAGCGCAGCTTCCACTTCAGGTGTGGGTCGATCACGGTCAGCGGTTCGTCGAACATCACCACGTTGACGTCCTCTCGCACCAGCCCGCGACCCATGGAGACCTTCTGCTTGTTGTCGGGCGAGAGCGCCGCGGCCTTGCGGTCGAGGATGTCGTTGACTTCGAGCATCTCCGCGATCTCGGCTACGCGGCGCGCCACGGTGGCCTCGTCCACGCCGCGATTGCGCAGCGGGAAGGCGAGATTGTCGCGCACGCTCATCGTGTCGTAGATCACCGGGAACTGGAACACCTGCGCGATGTTGCGCTGCGTCGGCGCCAGCTCGGTCACGTCCCGGTCGTCGAAAAGGATGCGGCCCTCCGAGGGCACGAGCAGACCGGAAATGATGTTCAGCAGGGTCGACTTTCCGCACCCCGACGGGCCCAGCAGCGCATAGGCGCCGCCATCCGTCCAGTCGAGGTCGATCATCTTGAGCGCGTAATCCTCCGGCGCTTTCGGATCGGGGTAGTAGCTGTGACGAAGCTTTGACAGTGTGATCTTTGCCATGTCGCCCTCACGCCACCCGGTTGCCGTCTGAGCCGAAGTAGTGACAGTGCGACGGCTCCATGAAGAACTCGTGCTCCTCACCAACCCGGAACGGGAAAACGCCAGAGGAGAGCGACACCCAGTTGTCGTCGCCGAACCTGAAGTGCGCGCTGCTTTCCGAGCCGCTCAGTTCCGTCACCAGCACCCGTCCGGTCAGCCGGACGCTGGCGCTCTCCGAGGGGCGCGGCAGGACGCGGTTCGGGCGGATCGCGACTGTGTACGGGCCATCGGGCAATCGCGCAGCCGCACCCGACAGGTGCCAACGCGCCTGATCTCCCAGCACGGCCTCGGAGCCCTGCTTGGTGATCTGGCCGAGGTTGATCGGCGGGTCGGAAAAGACACCGGCGGCGATGATATTGGCCGGCTTCCGGTAGATCTCGGCGGTCGGGCCGAACTGGGTGACGCGGCCGTCATACATCAACGCGGTCTTCCCGCCGAGCAGCAACGCCTCTTCGGGCTCGGAGGTGGCATAGACCACCACCGCGCCCCGACCGGCAAACAATTCGGGCAACTGGTCGCGCAGTTCCTCGCGCAACTTGTAATCCAGGTTGGCCAGTGGCTCGTCGAGAAAAACTGCGCGGCTCTCCTTGGCGATCGCACGGGCCAGCGCCGTGCGCTGCTGCTGACCGCCGGACAATTCATGCGGGCGGCGGTGAAGCATGGGCCGGAGCTGGAGGATATCGGCAGCCTCCTCGACACGGCCCTGGATCTCCGACTTGGCCATGCCGGCCACCTTGAGCGGCGAGGCGATGTTCTCGAACACCGTCATGTGCGGGTAGTTGATGAAGAACTGATGCACGAGGCTGATGTTGCGCTTTTGTGTGCTGAGCTTCGAAACGTCCTCGCCGTCCATCAGGATCTGTCCGGACGCCAGCGGGTCCAGGCCGGCCATCAGCTTGATCAACGAGGTCTTGCCCGCGCCCGTCTCACCAAGCAGGACGTTGAAATGTCCGGTTTCCAACGTCAGGGTCGTCTCCTTGATGTGGAGATTGGCGCCGACGCGCTTGGTCACGTTTCTGAGTTCGAGTGTCATGTTCTCCGTGCCCGTCTTGCGTCGAGGCCGCGCCCGCGCGGCGCAGGATATTCAAGGGATTGGGGGTGACCGCCCGCCACGAAAGCGAGCGGTCGGGGAAGACTCGGGCCGGATCATGGGCCGGCCCGAGCAATAGTCAGCCTATTGAGCGGCCCAGCGGGCAACCAGCTCGTCGTAGTTGACGGTCTCGCCCTGCGGCTTCTCGTTCTCGAGCTTGGGTTTCGGCGCGCCCGGCTGCGAAAGCCAGTACTCCGCATCCTGCTCCTCGTTGAGCCGAGGACCACAGCCGCCATAGACGTTGGCCTGCTCGTCGGCAGCCTGCATCCGGGCCATCACCTGGTCCATCTCGCTGGCAAGGCGATCCATCGCCTCCTGCGGGGAGAAGGCGCCCGAGTTCACATCACCAATCTGCTGCCACCAGAGCTGCGCGAGCTTCGGATAGTCAGGCACGTTGATGCCGGTGGGCGACCATGCCACGCGGTCCGGCGAGCGGTAGAACTCGACCAGGCCACCCAGCTTCGGCGCACGCTCGGAGAAGGACTCGTGGTTCACCGTGCTGTCGCGGATGAAGGTCAGGCCTACGTGCGACTTCTTGGTGTCGACGGTCTTGGAGACGACGAACTGAGCATAGAGCCAGGCCGCCTTGGCGCGATCTTCGGGGGTGGACTTGAGGATCGTCCAGGAGCCCACGTCCTGATAGCCGACCTTCTGGCCTTCTTCCCAATAAGGGCCGTGCGGGCTCGGCGCCATTCTCCACAACGGGTTGCCGTCGTCGTCGACGGTGTTGTTGCCTTCGGATTTCGGCTTCACCATG
Source organism: Tropicimonas aquimaris (assembly GCF_042676185.1). Lineage (NCBI taxonomy): Bacteria > Pseudomonadati > Pseudomonadota > Alphaproteobacteria > Rhodobacterales > Roseobacteraceae > Tropicimonas > Tropicimonas aquimaris. Next base: position 151,593 of record NZ_JBHTJT010000049.1, read on the forward strand.
TCCGCGGTAAAGGCGGTGTACCAGAAGATCTGCTGGGCCACGTTGCCCTGGCTGAGCGCCGGCAGCGACTGGTAGAAGTCGTAGGAGGCCGCGCCCGGCGGGGCGTAGTTGCGGAGCCACTCGTCCCACTTGCGGATCGCGTAGACCGCGGCGGGCCCGTTCGTTGCGCCGCCACGCGTGACAGAGGCGCCGACCGGGTTACAGGTTCCCGCTTCCATGCGGATGCCCCATTCATCCACGGGGATGCCGTTGGGTTCGCCCTTGTCGCCGGCACCGGCCATCGACAGCCAGGCATCGGTCATCCGCCAGCCGAGGTCGGGCGCGCGCTTGCCGTAATCCATGTGACCATAGATCGTGGTGCCGTCGATTTCCTTGACGTCCTCGGAGAAGAACTGCGCGATGTCCTCGTAGGCGGACCAGTTCACCGGCACGCCGAGATCGTAACCATACTTTTCCTTGAAGGCGGCCTGCAGGTCCTCGCGGTCGAACCAGTCCTTGCGGAACCAGTAGAGGTTCGCGAATTGCTGGTCAGGCAGCTGGTAGAGGTCGCCATCCGGGCCGGTGGTGAACTGGATTCCCATGAAGTCTTCCAGATCCAGGCCGGGGTTGGTCACATCGGCGCCCGCGCCAGCCATCCAGTCGGACAGGTTGTAGGCGAGTTGCAGGCGGGAGTGGGTGCCGATCAGGTCGGAATCGTTGACATAGGCGTCGTACAGGTTCCGCTTCGTCTGCATCTGGGTCTGTACCGCCTGGACGACCTCTCCTTCGCCCAGAATCTGATGGTTCACCTTGATGCCGGTGATTTCCTCGAAGGCCTTGGTCAGCACTTCGGATTCATAGGAATGGGTCGGAATGCCTTCCGACAGGACGTTGATCTCCATTCCGCTGAAGGGCTCCGCCGCGGCGATGAACCACTTCATCTCCTCGAGTTGCTCTTCCTTGCTGAGCACGGATGGCTGGAATTCTTCATCGATCCATTTCTGTGCCGCCGCCTCATCGGCATGCGCCGATTGCACGGCCAAAATGGCCGGGAGCGCTACGGCCCCCAACAGATACTTGCGCATCCTGGTCTCCTCCCTGATGAACGCGTTTCCGGTCGTTGCCGGTGCACAAATCATGCTCATACGAACACGTGAGTTGTCAAACTAAAATCTTAGTATGATGACGAACATCAATTAATTAATTGTTTTAAATATATATTTTTACAAATCCTCTTATTCGATTGACGTCATTCGAACTTGAAGTGAAAACTTCCAGTTGGCCGAATAGACGAAGTGATTGTCTCTAAGACTCGGAGAGGCCCCATGTCCGGTAACGACAGGCTGCAAGCGATCATCGATCTCCTTCGAGCGGAGAACTCCGTCGAGACCGAAGATCTCGCGCGCCGATTCGAGGTGACCCCACAAACCATCCGCCGCGACCTGGCAGCCCTGGTGGAACGGGGCCTGGCCATCCGGACGCATGGCGGCGCCCGCCGCATGGCATCCACCTCGACGATCGCCTACGAAGATCGCCGACTGAAGCGCGCGAGAGAAAAGGAAGCCATTGGCCGCGTCGTCGCCGAAATGATCCCAGACGGCTGCTCGATCATGCTCAACATCGGCTCCACGACCGAACAGGTAGCGCAGGCCTTGAGCGACCATCGAGACCTCGTCGTCATCACAAACAACATCAATGTGGTCCACATTCTCAAGATGTCCCGTGTCGCCTCGCTCAAGATCGCGGGCGGCTCGGTCCGCCCTTCGGATGGCGCGATCATCGGGGGTGACGCCGTCGCCTTCATGGACAAGCACAAAGCGGATTTCGCGGTGATCGGATGTTCGTCGCTGGATCCCGATGGCGCAATACTGGATTTCGACGATCGCGAAGTCTCCGTTGCACGCGCGATACTCCGTAATGCCCGCAAGAAAATCCTGGTGGCCGATCGCTCCAAGTTCGACGTCGATGCCTCGGTGAGAATTTGCAGCCTCGATGAACTCGACCTCGTCGTCACGGATGGCCCGCCACCCGCGAGTTTCCTGCGGGCAGCACAGGCCTGCGAAACGCAGGTCATTTGTGCAATCGACTCCGTGCAATCGAGATGATTGCAGGCCTGTCGATGACCGCATCGCCTTAAGGCGCGCCAACACCCTGAACCATTCCAACCAGAAAATCGCCAGCCGGGCGGTCCAAACTGAGTTAGCTGGTCAAGTGGGCATGCTGGCACGCTACCTAGCCCCCTGCCCGGCCTCAAGCCAAGTTCATCTGACAAGACCGACCCGAAAGGTCGCATAGCGACCGGACCAGAAAAAGGGTGAAGTCCCTACTCGTATCTGATCGCGGTCGGGGTTGTTGCCTCCTGCGAGTTCCTGACGCCTTCCTGACGCCGATGGGTCACAAGAACAACACCCTGATCCTCGAGCCGGGCGGCTACGCTTTAGGCGAGTATTGGCGCATGGGGTTGCCGCTCGACAACCTCGTGGACGCCGTCACAACGCCAATGATCCTGCTTGTCTGGCGCTTGTAGAACTGCCGCAGACTTGCGCGCGGCACGAGCGGCTCTTCCTAACCGCGAAATGCTGCGCCGGAGGTCTCCTTACCTGTGGATCGCCGGCACTTTTATCCTGACATGCAAGGCGCCTCTCGGTTTGAGTGTCGCTCACACAGCTCAAGTGTCGTTCTGACGACAGTGTCCGCAGTCACTCCAAAGTGCTCGTAGAGCTGATCCTCCGGCGCCGATGCGCCGAATCCGGACATTCCCACGAAGGCACCGTCTTCGCCGATAAACCGCTCCCATCCAAGGTTGATGGCAGCCTCGACAGCAACGCGGACCGTGCCACGACCGATGATCGCGTCGCGATATGTCCTGTCTTGTTCGGCGAACGCTTCCCAGCAAGGAACGGAGACCACGGCAGTCGGCACGCCTTGCGCCTCCAACGTTGTCTGGGCCACGAGTGCGATCTGGACTTCCGAACCACTCGCGAAAAGGGTTACTTGGCGCGGCCCGGAAGCTTGTTGAAGCACGTAAGCGCCGCGTGAACAGGCGTTTTCCGCCCCGCTCTTTTCCCGAACCGTCGGCAGTGCCTGACGAGAAAAGATCATCGCGCTTGGCCCTGTACGCCTGCGCAATGCCAGCTCCCAACACTCTGCCGCCTCAACCCCGTCGGCAGGCCGGAATACATGCAGATTTGGGATGGCCCTGAGGCTGGCGAGGTATTCCACCGGCTGGTGTGTGGGGCCGTTTCGACCAATCCCGATCGAGTCATGGCTGAAGCCGAAGATCACCGGCAAGCCCATCAAGGCCGCCATGCGGATCGCATGGCGTTCGTAATCGGAGAAAACCAGGAACGTGATGCCGAATGGCCGGACGCCCCCGTGGGCGGCCATCCCGTTCATCATCGCCCCCATGGCGAACTCGCGCACACCATAGTGCAGATATCGCCCTGTGCGATCCTCTTTGGTGAATGGGGCCAACCTCCGCTTGTGCTTCGTAGCAGCCTCTAGATCTGGCGCGCCGCTGACGAGTTCGGGAACCGCGTCACTCAGTGCGTCAAGGATTTCGCCTGACGCGGCAACCGTTGGCTGGTTGAGCCGTGTCTCCGCAAAGTGGTGTTTGCAATCCGCGATCACGGCCTCCCACTTTGACGGTAATGTGCCCGACCACAGGCGTTCGAGTTCCGCCCTTTTCTCCGGTGCGGCAGTTCCGAAACGTGACTGCCATGCGACCCGTTCCGCGTTACCGCGCCTGCCCGCTTCGCGCCACGCAGAAAGAAGATCGTCTGGTATCTCGAACGGGCCATACGGCCAACCGAGCAAGCGTCGGGCTTGAACCGCGTCTTCCGGCACCAGTTTGCCACCGTGCGCAACTCGCAGGCCTGCAATCCGTGGTACCCCTTGGCCAATCTCGGTGTGGCAGACCACGAAGGATGGGCGCGGGTCCCTCTTGGCGAGCTGGATTGCCGCGTCGATGGCCTCGGGATCGTGGCCGTCACATTCTACAACATGCCACCCGGCGATCCGGAAACGGGCAGCCTGATCCTCACTTTCGGCCTGGTTCAGCTCGCCGTCATCCGTGATGTGATTGCTGTCGAACAGGAAGATCAGGTGACCGAGGCGCAGATGGCCCGCCAGCGCCAGCACCTCGGCTGCAATGCCCTCCATCAGGCAGCCATCGCCCACCAGCGCGTAAGTATAGTGGTTGCAGAGGTCCGGGCCGAACTTGGCGCGCAGCATCTCCTCGGCAACGGCCATCCCGACTGCGTTGGCTATCCCCTGCCCCAGTGGCCCGGTGGTCGTCTCGACCCCGGCTTCTGGATCGAATTCCGGATGTCCGGGACAATTAGACCCGAGCTGTCGGAAGTGCAGGATCTCGTTCATCGAGATTTTAGCGAAGCCGGCCAGATGGTTTGCAGAGTAAAGCAGCATCGATCCGTGGCCGTTGGACTGGATGAAGCGGTCCCTATCAGGCCAGAGCGGATCGGCGGTGTCGAACTTCAGGTGACGCGCATAGAGAGTCGTCACGATGTCAGCCGCCCCGAGAGGCGTACCGGGGTGGCCATCGCCGGCGTTCAGGATTGCATCGATGGCAAGGAATCGGATGGCATCGGCCATGCGGGCGAGATCGGGCACTATTCGGCCTCCTGATTAAAGAAGTTCGTTCAGCATCCGCATGGTCGATGTCGGATGCCGGCGCGCGTAGCGCTGAGCCATGTCCGCGGGATCAATGCGGGTGGCGATTTCCTTGAGCCTGTTGGCGATTGCCGCTGCGTCACTGAAGACCTGAGAGGCTTCGTGTTCCTTCGTCACGATGTCGAAGGCGATCCAGTCGTCGTAACCGAGTCGTTCCAGGGTGTAGAAAAGCTCCACAAACTCCCAGGTGTGCCAGGTGCCCGGCGTCAGGTCCCAGTCGCCACGCGTGTCGTTGTCGTTGATGTGGACATAGAACAGCCGGTTGCACTTCGCCAGCAAGGCCGCCGTGGCCGCCGGATTCTCGCCAGCAAGGAAACAGTGACCCGCATCCAAAGTTGCGCCGAGGTTGTCGGCGCCGACGATATTGGCGAACGCGATCAACTCGCCTGCGTTGCCGATCTGGCATCGAACCCGAGGCTCGTTGATCTTGTATTCGATGCAGACCTTGATGTCGCGGTTGTGGGCGCAGATCCTCTCGAAACACTCAGCGGAGTAATCCAGGGCAGCGATAGGGTCGAGCTCGAAAGGATAGTCGAAGCCCTCGTTGAGAGGGCAGTTGTGAAGCCGCGGCGCTCCAAGTTCAGCAGCCAGGTCCATCGCCCTCTTGGCGTCGTCTACGGCCGCCTGACGGTCTGCTGGGCTCTCGGCAGTCCATGCGCCGCGCAGCCATCGGTCATTGCGGACGGACGCGAAGTTGATTGCGGAGACGGCGAGGTTATTCCGCTTCAAGGCTTCACGTGTCGCCGGAATATCGGCCGTGTCCGCAGGATAACGGAGCTCCACCGCCCCGACCCCCTCCGCCGCGCCGGCGCGATCCAGGTGCGTCGGCGTATTGGCGGCATCCTGATAGACGAGAAAGCGGTTCTTCGTCTGGCCCAGAAAGAGCGTGATAATTGAGAGCTTGAGCATGGCCTTGTCCTCAGTAGCCTTGTGTCGGGTTAGCAGTCCTCGCCAACGACGTTGCGCGGCCTTCCGGCGGCGTAAGCCTCGATCAGGTCCACGAGTTGCTCCGCAAGCGCCTGCTGCGCTTGGTGGCTCGCCCATGCGACATGCGGGGTGACGATGGTGTCTGGCCGTCGGGCAAGTCGCATGAAGGCACTGTCGGGCGCCGGCGGCTCCGGCAGCGTCACATCGAGCCCGGCGCCGCTGACCAATCCGCGCTCGAGCGCCTCTTCGAGGTCGCTCTCGTCGATCAGCGGTCCGCGCGCTGTATTGACGATCAGAGGACGGCGTTCCATCGCTTCGAACTCCGGCATGGCCAGCAGCCCTCGCGTTGCCGGCGTCAGGGGACAGTGCAGCGTGAGAACGTCACTTCGAGCGAGAACCTCGCCCCACGGCGTGTAGAGCGGCCCAAGCCCGTCGACGCCCTTGTGGGCCGCAAAAAACACATTCATGCCGAAAGCCCGCGCCCGTGCGGCAACTTCCTGCCCCAGCGTTCCTTCGCCGATGATACCGAGCGTTGCTCCGGAAAGATCGCGGATCGGATGGTCGTGGAAACAGAACTGCCCGGCGTCCTGCCAGCGGCCCGCACGAACGTCGTCGCGGTAGGCGATGATGTTGCGGCGCAAGGACAGCATCAGCGCGAAGACGTGCTCCGGCACCGTCACCCCGGCATATCCCCTGATGTTGACGACGGTGATCCCGAGATCCCGGCAGGCTTCGGTGTCGATGCAATCGGTGCCCGTGGCGGCAACGGCGATCAGGCGCAGCGACTTCAGTTCGGAGAGCGCGTCACGCCCCAGCCGGACCTTGTTCACCACCGCGATCTCCACGTCGCGAAGGCGTTCGATCACTTCGTTCGGAGCCGTCGCGGCGAAATTTCTCCACTCATGGGGAAAAGAGGGAGAGCGGAGCTTGATGTCCGCCGCAAGTGTCGCCGAGTCGAGAAACGCAATCGTCCGGGTGAGCATTGGCCGCCCCCGCCTTAATGGATGCTTTATTAAATCCTTTAATGCATACATTATAAGATGCAATGCGACATTGCGACATGGCCGGCACCACGCAGGAACTATCTGATCCGCCAACGGCCGGCGGAGCCTGCATTCAGTTCAGAAGCGCGAATGCGCGTTCAAAGAAATCGGGGCCGCCAAAGTTGCCGGATTTCAGTGCCAATGCCAGCCGACGGCTGCCAAGTGCCTCGGTCCAAGGCACACCCGGCGCGATTTCCGGGCCGATGCGCAGGGCCGATATCTCGAGGGCCGAGACCACCGCTCCGGACGTCTCTCCGCCCGCGATGACGAAGCGGATGAATCCGGCATCTCGCAATCTCACGGCAATGGCGCTCAGCGCTTCCTCGACCATCGCGCCAGCACGTTCGGCGCCATGGCGTTCCTGCGTTCGACGCACCTCTTCGGGGTCCGCGGAGCCGTAGATCACAACCGGATGTGCCTCGGGCTGGGCCGATGCCCAGTCAACCGCATCTCCCACCACGTCGCCGCCTTCGGCAATCCGCTCGACATCCAGCTTGAACGTCGGCCAGGATTCCCCGGCCCGGGAAATCTGCCCACGCGTCGCCTCCGAACAACTTCCGGCCAATACCACGGAACGGCCCTCGACTTGCGGAATTTCCGGTGGAATGGCGGCCTTCAGCAGGCCCGCCGCCCTAAGGTTGTCAGGTATTCCAAGGGCGATCCCGGAACCGCCGGTTATAAGCACATGATCCGAGGCGGCACGCCCGATGCAGCGCAAGTCCCTGTCGGTTACGGCATCGGCGACACCGTAGGCCATACCACCCTGCCTCAGCGCCTCCACCCGCTCGGCAACGGTGTCCGCTCCGGCCATGACATCGGCCAGCGGTATCAGCCCCACGCTGCCATCCGTCTGCGCGGCCATCAGCCTGACAAGGTTGGCGTCCCGCATCGGCGTCAGCGGGTGATCCTTCATCGGGCTGTCGGAAAGCAGCCTGTCGCCAACGAACAGGTGCCCCTGATAGATCGTCCGGCCGTTGGCGGGGAACGCCGGGCAGACCAGCGCGAAATCCGTGCCAAGCCGCCGCCGCAAAGCATCCGCGACCGGCCCAATGTTCCCGGAAGGCGTGGAGTCGAAGGTCGAGCAATACTTGAACAGGATCTGCTGCGCGCCCTGACGGCGCAACCAGTCGAGCGCCGCAAGAGAGTGCTCGACCGCCTGGCCGACAGGCGCAGTGCGCGACTTCAGCGCCACCACGACGGCCTGCGCATCACCGATCTCCGTCGCGCTGTCCGGAACGCCGATCACCTGAGCAACGCGCATTCCTTCCTGGACCAAGGTGTTGGCAAGGTCCGTCGCACCGGTGAAATCGTCAGCGATCGCGCCAAGAATCATACCCATTCGGCTTCTTCCCGTTCAATGCCGGCAATACGGGCACCCGCGCTCCGCACTGCCAGGTCTGCCCTGCCCAATACGGTGCGGTCTCAGCCCGCCGCTCTGGACTGCGAAGGTGAGCCGATCTGGGCCAACACCTCGTCGGTGACCGCACGGGTCCCCATGTCACCGCCGAACTCCTTCGGGCGCAGTCGATTAGCATCGAAGCCCTCTTCGACGGCCCAGTCGATTACGTCGCTCGCACGCCCATAGGCGACGATCCCTGTCTTCTCGGCGAGATACTCCAGCATCAGCGCGCCGCTCAGGATGGCGGCTAACGGGTTTGCCTTGTCCTGTCCCATGATATCCGGCGCGCTGCCGTGCGCAGGCTGGAAAAGGCCTGTCTGGTCGCCGATCTCGGCGCAGGCCGCCATGCCCATGCCACCCACCAGCCCGCCGGCGAGGTCCGAGAGAATGTCGCCGAACATGTTTTCCATCACCAGAATGTCGAACTCCCAAGGGCGGCGGACGAGATCGAGCGCCTGGGCATCGACATAGTTGTAGCCGACCTCGGTCTCGGGATGCTCTTTGGCAACCTCGTCGAAGATCTTCCGGAAGAAGGCCATCGACGTAAATACATTGGCCTTGTCGACGCAGGTCAGTCGCGCCCGCTTGCCGCGCGCGCGTCGCTTCTCGGCGAGGCGGAAGGCAAACTTGTGCAGTTTCTCGGTTGTCGCCCTGGTGATCCGCAGGGTCTCCCGGACCTCTTCGTCTCCGACAACCACCGAACGCCCGTGCGCCGCGGCCGAATAGAAAAGCCCCTCGGTGCTTTCGCGCAGGATCACCAGATCGAGCCCTGCGGCACGCGGGTCGGCCAGCCGCTGCGGCGCATTCGGGTAGGCCTTCACGGGACGCATTCCGGCGTAGAGCCCGTAACGATCCCGAAGCCGCAGGTGCGGAGAGATCTCGGTGCCGTCGGCGTGCCGGATTGCCGGAAGGCCGATGGCTCCGAGGAAGATCGCATCGGCGTCGCCCGCGCGCTCCTCGCCGCCGGGCTCGATGTCCTGCCCGGTCTCGGCGAAATACCCGGCACCGGCCGAAATCTCGTCGAATTGCAGGGCCGGTGCACCGACCTGCCGGCACGCGGCCTGCGCGACTTGCATCGCGGCATCGGCGACGTCGATGCCAATCCCGTCGCCCTTGATAAGAGCTATGCGTGCCCCTGACATCATCCAGCTATCCTTTTCATTCCCAATCAATGTCGAACCTGCGGACAACCGCCGCGATCTGTTCGTCCGACAATCCGACGGCTCCCAGCCCGCGCGTCAGAAGCGCCAGTTTCGCCGTCTCTTCCAGTTCCTCGATTGCATAGGTCGCGGCCCAGATGTCCTTGCCGGCCACAACCGGGCCGTGGTTCGCCAGAACCACTGCAGACCGCTTGCCTGCAAGGCCCCGCACCGCGTCGCCCATCGCAGGATCGCCCGGCAGGATGAAAGGCAAACGCTGCACCTTTCCCAAACGCATGATCGCGTAGGGCGTGAGTGGCGGCAGCATGTTGTCCGGGTCAATGTCCGGCAACATCGACAGAGCGACCGAGTGGGTTGAATGCAGGTGCACAACCGCACCCGTCTGAGGGCGGGTTTCGTAAAAGGCGCTGTGGAGCGGGATTTCCTTTGTCGGCTGGTCGCCGGAAAGGAGTTTCATCTGAGCGTCCAGGCGGCTGATCCGCGCCGGATCAAGAAACCCCATCGAGCTGCCGGTCGGCGTCATCAGCAGCGTCCCGTCCGACAGGCGGGCCGAGATGTTGCCAGACGCGCCGCAGGTCAGGCCGCGGTCGAACATCGACTTCGCAATCCGGCAGATGTCCTCGCGCAGGCGGGCTTCCTCGCTCATCTGCGAACCTCCGCGATCGGACCCGGATCAAGCCGCAGGATGTGGTCCGCCGCACCGCGCGCAAAATACGCGTGGACGAGCGGGTCATGCCCGGGAACGATCAGTTCGGGCCCGCTGGCGAGATGCAGCAGAGTGTCGAAACCTTCCAGCATGTCCTGGAGATCGACGACGATGGGGAAGGGTTTGCGCGCAAACAGGTTCTCGTAGTAGTGCGCCGCGTCGGACGCGAGTACCAGCCACCCGGCGCTCGTGCGCACGCGCACCGCCTGAAGCCCCCGGCTGTGCCCCCCGATACGATGCACCGTCACGCCTTCCGCGATTTCGGCGTCGCCGTCGTGGAAGACCACCTGTCCGGAATACAGCCGCCGCACCGCCTCGCAGACATGGCCGGCGGTATAGGGCATCCGCAAGGTATCGTGGCACATGCAGGGGCCGGTGGCATAGGCCATCTCGGCGGCCTGCATGTGCAGGGTCGCATTGGGAAAAAGATGCAGCCCACCGGCGTGGTCGTAATGCAGATGCGTCACGATCACCTGGCCGATGTCGAGCGGCGCGATACCCAAAGGCTCCAGCGCCGCCCGCGGATCGAGGCGGATCGGACGGTCGCGCGACGCTGCCTCGGCGTCGTCGTAGCCGGTATCGACGAGAATGACCTCGTCGCCACGGCGCAGCAGCCACATGAAATAGTCCATCGCGTGCGGCGCATCGTGATTGTCATCGAAGATGAAGCTGTCGCCCCGGACGCGCGCGTTGCGATCGGCATACTTGATCGCGTGGACCTCCCAGTTGCTCATGACGCCACCCGCGAAAAGCAGCGCACCGATTTCCCGGCAATCATCGGCGCGACTGCCGCGTCGAACTCCTTGAAATGCGTCGCCTGAAGATGGGCATCGAAGGCCGTCCGGTCGTCGTAGAGTTCATAAAGGAACACCGTGTCGGGATGGTCGGGGTCGGTGCAGACATCGAACTGCCGGCAGCCAGACTCCAGTTCCAGCGAAAGGCGCGCGTTCTGCTCCATGAGGGGCATGAAGCCCTCCATTCGTTCGGGAGCAATTGTGAAAGTGACGGTCACGGCGTACATCAGGCAGTCCTCCCGCGCAGGCGCCCGAACGTCCGCTGAACGAGCGGTATCTGGCTGAGGATCAGGGCCACGTTCAGCGCCAGAAGAATTGCCGCGCCCGGGCGCGAGGCGAACACCGTCAGATCACCGTCCGACAGGAACAGCGAGCGCCGGAAGGTTTCATCGAACAACCCGCCGAGGATCACGCCGATCACCAGCGGCGCGATCGGAAAGGCCATCATGTTCATGAAGTACGCCACGAAGCCGACACCGAGCATCAGGTAGAGGTCATTGATCCCGCCGCCGACACTGAACGATCCGATGGTGGTCAGCACCATCACCACGGGCAGGAAGACGGTCTGCGGAATCCGCAGGATGCGGATGAACACGCGCGCCGTGAAAAGCCCCATGAGGAACATCGTGAGCGAGGCCAGAACGAGGATCGCCACGACCCGCAGGATGATCGCCGGATCGATGGTCGGCCCCGGGATCACGTTGTTGATCTTGAAGGCGCCCATCAGCGCGGCGGCGGGCGGTGACCCCGGGATGCCCAGCACCAGCAGCGGGATCAGCGCACCGCCGATGCAGGCGTTGTTCGCGGTTTCGGCAGACAGAAGCCCCTCGACCGACCCCTTTCCGAAGTTCTTTCCGTCGCTCGAAACGGTCTTGCCGACGCCATAGCTGACCCAGCCTGCGACGTCCTCTCCCACGCCCGGCAACGCGCCGACGCCCGTTCCGATCACGCCGGAGCGGGTGATCGTCGGCAGGTGGCGCCGGATTGCCGCAAGGTTCGGAACGATCCGGTCAGTCAGTTGCGCCATCTTGCCGACGTCGGCATGGCGCAAGCCGTCGATGACCTGTGGCACGGCAAAGGCTCCCATCAGGACGGGCACGACCTGGAAGCCGGACATCATGTAGGACCAGCCAAAGGTATATCGCGGCTCCGACAGCAGCGGGTCGAGGCCCACCATCGCCATCGCGAGGCCGATCAGGCCGGCGATCCAGCCCTTGACCACCAGGTCCTCGCTCATCAGCGTGCCGGACAGCAGGATTCCGAACAGCGCCAGAAGCGCCTTTTCGGGACTGGCGATGTTCTTGGAAACCAGCAGCAGCACCCAGACGAAGATCAGCAGCGCGAAGGTGCCGATCAGCGTGCCGATGAAACTCGCGGTCGTGGTCAGCCCAAGCGCCTCGCCGCCCCGCCCGGCCTTGGCAAGCGGATGCCCGTCCATCGCCGAGGCCGCGCTGGCCGCCGTGCCGGGAATGTTCAGCAGGATCGACGGATAGGAACCGCCGTAGATCGCCCCCACATAGGCGCCAAGCAGCGCGATCAGCGAGTAGTCCAGCGGTATCTTGTTGCCGAAGAACCCGGTCAGGATCGTCACCGCGAGCGTGGCCGTCAGGCCAGGCAGCGCGCCGAAGGTGATCCCCAGAAAGACCGAGGTCACGAGGTAGAGATAGGTGAGCGGGTCAACCACCAGGTCGGCGAAAGCGCTGCCAAAGCCTGCGAGTTGGGAAAGCACGAAGTCCACGTCAGTCCCTCCAGAGCGGGCGCAGCGACACGTAATAGTGGTATTCGATCTGCGAGAAGATCAGGCCGCCACGGTTCGGCACGTTCTGCCGGAAGCCGAAGGCCATCGCGCAGACCAGGATCAGCGGCGCGCAGACCGCGATCCACGGTGTGATCCGCATGATACGATCATCCCCGCAGGCCCGCAGCATCCAGACGGTCAGGCCGATCCACAGCAGGAGCGCAACCCAGTCGTCGCCATGTGCGTTCCATTCGGATTGCGGGAAGTGGAGCACCAGCGCCACGATGCCGGCAGTGGCGACGACCAGCGTGGCCAGCTTCATCCGGGCGGGTTCGCCGGCATGGTATCCATAGATCAGCGCCGTGATCAGAAGGCCCGACGAAATCGTGAAATCGACTCGGGGCACGAGCGCCGCGATGAAGGACAGGAAGATGATGGCGAGCGTGCCGAACCGCAGCGCCTCGGCCGGGTTCCAGCCCAGTCCGACGGCACTCAGCGCGTTCTTCGCACCGCCAGAGCGGATGGAGATCGACAGCAGGACCCCGGACAGGACCAGCATGCAGAGGAAGATTCCGAGCGGCACGATTGCCGCCGAATCGTACCAGTGGACGCCGCTTACGCCCCCCTGGGTCGCGGTCATGAACGGGATGTCCGAGGTCCGCCACAGGAAGAACACCGAAAGCAGCATGAGAACGAGGGAGGCCCAGAAGTCGCGGGCCCGCATGACTGCCTTTACTTCTTTGGTCTCCAAGTCCTGCCCCTCCCCGGCTTGAGCGGGGACGCAAGGCCGCGCCCCCGCTGACTTGTCTCGTGATGGCTTCAGGGTTTCTCGATTCCGAGCGATGCCGGATCGACCGTCGCCACGCCAAGCTCTTTCAGAGTATAGGCAAAGTTGCTCTCGAGCTTCGAGAACAGAGCTTGCGCTTCCTCGCCGGACTGCCCGCCGATGTCATAGTTATTGGCCTCGGCCCATTCCGCGACCGCATCGCCGACCATAGCGGCATCGAACGCCTCGGTCAGCTTGGCCTTGACCTCGTCGGAGGCCGAGTTGTGAACGGCAAAGCCGATGGCCTGCTTCAGCGGCAGGTATGCGTCCAAACCGTCATAGAGGTCGAAAGCGGACGGCACAGTCATGCCGGCGATCTCGGCCGTTTCCGGTGTCAGCATCGCGAGCGGCTTCAGTTCGCCACCTTCGATCAACGGGGCCTGCTCTGCCAGCGAGGTCACGACCAGGGCCACTTCACCCGCGATCGCGGCTTCCTGGCCCGGCGCCGACCCCTTGTAGGGCACGAACTTGAACTGGGCCCCGGCCCCTCTCTCGATTGCCAGCAGGTTCAGGTGGTGAATGGAACCGGCGCCCGATGCTGCGGCCGGAATGGTGCCCGGCGCCGCCTTGGCGGCATCGACCAACTCCTGCAAGGTGCTGTACGGGCTGCTCGCCGGCACCGAGATCAGGTCCGGCGAACCGCCGACGATGAACGGATACCAGTAGTCGAACTTCTTGTCCCAGCCGCCCTGCACCGCCGCCGTGACGTTGGATTCGGACAGGCCGACCAGCGTGTAGCCGTCATCGGGTTGGTTCATCACGTAGACCATACCGTTCGATCCCGCGACGCCGCCAGTCTGGTTGATGACGTTGACCGACACCGGAAGATGCTTCTCCATCTCCGCCATGATCATGCGGTTGATCGTATCGGTGCCCCCTCCGGCGCCCCACACCACCGCAGTGGTGATGTCCCGATAGGGATATTCCTGCGCCATGGCCAGCGAACCGACCCCGGCAACCAGCATTGCGGCCCCTGCGGCCACCCCGAACAAAATCTTCATCAACGCCTCCTCCCGGCAGTTGTGCGTTCTGTATTGCATTTTTTTGCGTATGCATTAATGATCACCTTGTCAACGACAGATTGCAAACGGCCGAAAATGCCGCAATGAAAGGGGAGGTGTCAGAGCAATGCCCGAGACAAGAGGTGGCTGCACTGGAGAAGGTGTTTCGCAGATGTGGGGCATGGCATGACCAACGGTGAATCCTTGCGCGTGGCCTGCGTCGGAGCAGGGTATTTCAGCCAGTTCCAATACGATAGCTGGGCACGTATTGACCGGGTCGAACTGGTTGGATCATGCAACCGGGACATCAACAAGGCGCGCAAGACAGGCCTGCCCGCCTACAACGACCTTGCCCTCATGCTCGAGGAAACCAGACCCGACATTCTCGACATAATCCTTCCGCCGATCGTCCACGCCGCGACCATTCGCACCGCCCTCGACGCCGGCATTCCGACGGTCATCTGCCAGAAACCCTTCTGCAACGACCTGGAAGAAGCGCGGCAGGTGGTCGCCGAAGCCCGGGAGGCCGGCGCGCGGATCGTCATTCACGAGAACTTCCGCTTCCAGCCCTGGTATCGCCGGATCAAGGCGGCGATCGAGGACGGAGCGGTGGGCGAGGTTCTTCAGGTCACCTTCCGGTTGCGGCCGGGCGACGGGCAAGGGCCGGACGCCTATCTCGACCGCCAACCCTACTTCCAGCAGATGGAGAAGTTCCTTGTCCGCGAGACGGGCATCCACTGGGTGGATACCTTCCGGTATCTTCTCGGCAATCCGCGTTCGGTCTATGCCGATCTGCGACAGATCAACCCCGCAATCGCGGGCGAGGACGCGGGCTATGTCCTGTGTGAACACGATGGTGGCGTGCGCGCACTGTTCGATGGTAACCGCTGCCTCGACCACGACGCCGAGAACCGGCGCCGTACGATGGGCGAAGCGCTGGTTGAAGGGACCGCAGGAACTATCACCCTGACAGGGGACGGTGCCGTGAGCCTGCGCCGGTTCGGAACCTCCGAAACCACCCAGCTGTTGCCGCCCGACACGACCAATGGATTTGGTGGCGATTGCGTGCACGCCTTGCAGAGCCATGTGGTATCGGGTCTTCTGGACGGCAAGCCGCTGGAAAACCTCGCCGAAGACTACCTTTCGGTGATGCGGATCGAGAAGGCGATCTACGACTCCGCCGATGGCGGCCGGAAAATCGTGTTGGAGGACAATTGAAGCAGCCGAAGGAAAAATCCGTGTCCAACACGGAGCGCGCAATCAGCGAACTGCGACGGCTGGTTTTTTCCGGCGAGTTGCCGGCAGGTTCCGATCATCTTGAGAGTGAGCTGGCAGAGCGGCTCGGCATGTCGAGAACGCCGGTCCGCGAGGCCGCGCGGACGCTCGAGAGCCAGGGGTTGCTCGAGATGCGCGCCCGCAAGGGCGTCCGCATTCTTCCCGTCTCGCTGGAAGACATGCGCGAGATTTACGATGTCCTGACCGAACTGGAGAGCCTCGCGGCGGAGCGTGCCGCCGAGCGAGGCTATTCGGAAGCCGAGTTGAAGGACCTGACCGGCGCAATCGCCGACATGAACAAGGCGCTCGACGCAAGCGAACTCGAAGCCTGGGCGGACGCCGACGACAGGTTTCACTCCGAACTCGTCCGGCTGGGCGGCAATTCCCGCGTGACGGCCATCACCGCGATGATGAGCGACCAGGTCCGCCGGGCGCGCGCCGTCACCCTGTTCATGCGACCCCTGCCCGTCCAGTCGAACCGCGACCACCAGCGCGTTTACGAGGCGATCCTAGGCGCCAGGCCGCAGGAAGCCCACGACCTGCACCGCGCCCACAGGCAACGGGCGCGCGACATGATCCTCGACCTGCTGAACCGGCACCGGCTGCGCCAGCTCTGAACTGGCCCAAGCGCGGTCAATGCGTTCCAGCATCCGCCCTGAATTGTCCGGCGATCCCCCGAGGTGCAAAGGACTCGTCCAAAATGACACCAAATATTCTGACAACTCTCGACGG
This sequence comes from Tropicimonas aquimaris, assembly GCF_042676185.1. Classification (NCBI taxonomy): domain Bacteria; kingdom Pseudomonadati; phylum Pseudomonadota; class Alphaproteobacteria; order Rhodobacterales; family Roseobacteraceae; genus Tropicimonas; species Tropicimonas aquimaris. The sequence goes on from NZ_JBHTJT010000049.1 coordinate 167,862, forward strand.
AACCCCGGTTTCCGGTTTCTGTTTTGGCGCAATGCAGTTCGGCGGCGGCGCCGACCGCGGCGCATCGGACGCGATGTATGCGGCCTGCCGGTCCGCCAGGATCAACTTCTTCGACACCGCACATGGCTACACCAACGGCCTTTCCGAGACCTGGCTCGGCGAACTGGTGCGCCCCGAGCGCGAAAGAGTCTTCTTCGCCAGCAAGGTCGCAGGCGACGGCAACTCGAGTAAACAGAACATCCTTGCGCAATTCGAGGCCAGCCAGAAACGGCATCGCCTGGATTTCGTGGACGGACTCTACCTTCACCGCTGGGATCCGGACACGCCGCTGGAAGAAACGCTCGAGACGCTGGCGACGCTCCGCGACGCCGAAAAGATCCGTTTCGTCGGCGTCTCCAATCTCGCGGCCTGGCAGGTGATGAAAGCCGTCGCCGTGGCGGAAAGGTTCGATCTCAAGATCACCATGCTCCAACCGATGTACAACCTTGTGAAGCGGCAGGCCGAGACCGAACTCCTGCCGATGGCGAGGGATCAGGGGATTGCGGTTATGCCATATTCGCCGCTCGGGGGCGGACTGCTTACCGGAAAGTATCGGGAAAACGGCCATGGCCGCCTGTCCACTGACAAGGCCTACGCCGCCCGATATGCGGAAAAATGGATGCATGACACTGCAGCCGCCTTGGCCGAGCTTGCCGGGGAGGTCGGGCAATCACCGGCGACGCTCGCCGTTTCCTGGGTCGCAGGTCATCCGGGGGTGACAGCGCCGATCATCAGCGCAAGGTCCGTCGAGCAGCTGGCGCCGTCGCTCGCCGCTATTGGTTTCGAGTTGAATGAGACATTGTGGGCCCGGATGGCCGAACTTTCTCGCCCGCCGGAATCTTCGACGGGCCGCTCAGAAGAATGGAGTGCGCCATTTCGATTGGATACGTCAGGCGGCCTGTTTTGACCGGGCCGGGGCGTTTCTCTCTTCGAACTGGTCGGGGCTCAGGGTGATGTCAGACAGATTCGAGCTCGTCTCTACAAGGACAAGATGTCTGTCCCCTATACCGCGAGGAGTTGACGCCACTCGGCCAGAGCGGCGGCAGGGTTCTTCTTGAAGTTGGCTCTGGAGTAGAGGCTTCGCTCCGAGTTGAAATGTTTGAAGACCGAGGTGTCCTTGCCCCCTAAAACTGGGCCACTAATTTGGCCGAGGAAGGGGGACAGGAGATGGCTCGGAAGCGTTATTCGGACGAAGACATCCTGAAGCTGTTGCGCGAGATCGAA